>CAZUKI010000106.1:0-9119 GCA_964620785.1 uncultured Aestuariivirga sp. | reverse complement strand
TCGACACTGCTGCGAAACCGCGCACCGGTGCTCGCCGATGCGATAGCCTTCTTTCAGAAATATGACTGAAGGATGGGCCACGCCTCGTCGTAGTGGTCGATGACATGGGTGGGGTTGAA
Organism: uncultured Aestuariivirga sp.; assembly: GCA_964620785.1. GTDB lineage: Bacteria > Pseudomonadota > Alphaproteobacteria > Rhizobiales > Aestuariivirgaceae > Aestuariivirga. Next base: position 9,000 of record CAZUKI010000106.1, on the reverse strand, counting down.
TGTCGCCACCGGGCGGCTTGTGTAGCCGAAGCTCACGGCGATCACCGGCACCTTGGCGTTCTGCCCGGTGCGAATGTCGGTCTCGCTGTCGCCAATCATCAGTGACGAGGCAGCATCCCGCCCAAGGCGCGACAGGGTTTCGAAATAGGGGCTGGGGTCCGGCTTTGAAACGCCGATCGTATCGGGCCCGACCACCGCCGCGAAATATTTGCGCATGTCGAGGGCCGTCAGAAGCTGGTTGGAAAGGCTCTCGAGCTTGTTGGTGCAGACGCCGAGCGCCAGCCCCCTGTCGCGGCACTGTTCGATAAGCGTGATGACGCCGGGGTAGGGTCGGCTGTTCGCCGCGATATTGGCAGCATAATAGAGGATAAATTCCTGATAGAGCGTCTCGATGGTGCGCTGGTCCACGGCAGCGCCCGTGGCCTCGCAGCCCCGCGCGATCAGCGTCCGGGCCCCGTGGCCGACAAAGGCCCTGACCTGTTCCATGGTGATGGGCGGGCGCTTCAGGGTCGCCAGCACATGGTTGGTGGCGGCGTGCAGGTCTGGGGCGGTGTCCACCAGCGTGCCGTCAAGGTCGAAGATCACTGCGCTCAGGGCCATGCAATTTCCGCAAGTTGGATCGTTTGTGCCATCGCTGGCCCCGTGCTAAAGCGCGCCCAAATTCCAATTGGAGTGGATCATGGACATCAGCAAGAGCCAGGCCCTGCGCGACATATTGAAAGACAAGTCGCTGCTCAAGGACAAATGTTTGATTGACGGCAAATGGGTCGGTGGCAGCGCCACGATCGACGTCACCAACCCCGTTGATGAACGGGTCATCGGCTCGGTTCCGAAGCTGGGCGGCAAGGAAACCCGCGAGGCCATCGCCGCCGCCCAGAAGGCCCAGAAGCTCTGGGCAAAGAAGACGGCCAAGGAACGCGCCGCCGTGCTGCGCAAGTGGTTCAACCTGATGATGGAGAATCAGGAAGACCTGGCCCAGATCCTCACCGCCGAACAGGGCAAGCCGCTCGGCGAGTCCCGTGGCGAAATCGCCTATGGCGCGAGCTTCATCGAATGGTTCGCCGAGGAAGCCCGCCGCGTCTATGGCGAAACTGTTCCGGTGCCGTTCCCCAATGGCCGTGCCGTTGTCATCAGGCAGCCGGTTGGCGTTGTCTGCGCCATCACGCCCTGGAACTTCCCCAACGCCATGATCACCCGCAAGGCCGGTGCCGCTCTGGCCGCCGGTTGCGCCATGGTCGTGAAGCCCGCCGCCGAAACGCCGCTCTCGGCCCTGGCCCTTGCCGAACTCGGTGAGCGCGCCGGACTGCCGGCAGGCGTTCTGTCCGTGGTCACCGGCTCGGCCCGTGACATCGGTGCCGAAATGACTGCAAACCCCATCGTGCGCGGGCTCACCTTCACGGGCTCGACTGAAATCGGCCGCCTGCTCATGTCCCAGTGCGCGCCCACCATCAAGAAGATGGGCCTGGAACTTGGCGGCAATGCACCTTTCATCGTCTTTGACGATGCCGATCTTGATGCCGCCGTCGCCGGTGCCATGGCCTCGAAATATCGCAACAACGGCCAGACCTGCGTCTGTGCCAACCGCATCTATGTCCAGGAAGGCGTCTATGATGCCTTCGCCGAAAAGCTGGCAGCAGCCGTGAAAAAGCTCAAGGTCGGCAATGGCGTCGAGGACGGCGTGACCACCGGCCCGCTCATTAATCCGGCCGCCGTGAAGAAGGTGGAAGAACACATCGCCGATGCCATCGCCAAGGGCGGTAAGGTAACGCTCGGCGGCAAGCCGATGGGCGGCAACTTCTTCGAGCCCACCATCATCACCGGCGTCACATCCGCCATGGCGGTTGCCCGTGAGGAAACCTTTGGGCCGGTTGCGCCGCTCTTCAAGTTCAAGACCGAAGAGGAAGTGCTCGAACTCGCCAACGCCACGGAGTTCGGCCTTGCCTGCTACTTCTACAGCCGTGACATCGGCCGCGTCTGGCGTGTCGGCGAAGGGCTGGAATATGGCATGGTCGGCATCAACGAAGGCATCATCTCCACCGCCGAGGCGCCCTTCGGTGGCGTCAAGGAATCGGGCCTTGGCCGTGAAGGTTCCCAGCACGGTCTCGAGGAATATCTCGAGATCAAGTACATGCTGATGGGAGGGCTGGGCAAGTGAGCGCAAGCAAGGCGGCCACGGCCGATGCCCAAAAGGAAGCCGCGGCCTACGCGGCTCTGAAATTCATCAAGGCAGGCATGAAGGTCGGGCTCGGCACGGGCTCGACCGCCAATTACTTCATCCGCGCACTCGCCGAGAAGGTGAGGGGTGGCCTTGATGTCAAATGCGTCCCGACCTCCAAGGCCTCCGGCGACCTCGCCAAGAGCCTCGGCATAGACCTGACGACGCTGGAAGACGCGCCTTATCTCGAAGTGACCGTTGACGGCACCGACGAGATTGATCCGGAATTCCGGCTCATCAAGGGAGGCGGTGGCGCCTTGCTTCTGGAGAAGATCGTCGCCTCGTCGTCACGCCACATGGTTGTCATCGCCGATGAATCGAAGCGTGTTGCGAGGCTTGGCAAATTTCCCCTGCCTGTCGAGGTAATTCCCTTTGGCGTCAAGGCAACCGGCTGGAAGCTGGAGCGGACCTTCAAGATGCTCAACATGCAGCCGAAGATGACGCTCAGAGTCCGGGACGGCAAACCGTTCCGCACCGATGGCGGCAACGTCATCATTGATTGCGCCTGCGGCGAGATCAAGGAACCGGACCGCCTCGAAGTGATGCTCAACAACATTCCGGGCGTTGTGAACAACGGCCTGTTCAACGGCATTGCCGGTGTTGCCCTGATCGGCAAGGCTGACGGCTCAGTTGAGGAAATTGTCCGCAAGTGACGGCCTTCGACTACGACCTTTTCATCATTGGTGCGGGCTCGGGCGGCGTGCGTGCTGCCCGTGTCGCGGGCAAGCTGGGAGCAAAGGTCGCCGTCGCCGAGGAATACCGCGTGGGCGGCACCTGCGTCATTCGCGGTTGCACCCCGAAGAAGCTGCTCGTCTATGCCTCGCGCTTCGCCGAGGAATTCGAGGATGCGGTTGGCTACGGTTGGACCAGTGAGAAGGTTTCCTTCGACTGGCCGACCCTGATTGAAAACAAGGACCGCGAGATCGACCGCCTCAACAAGGCTTATATCAAGGGTCTCGACAATGCCGGCGCCGACCTGATCCTTGAGCGGGCCGTCCTCGCTGGTCCGAACACCGTGGAGCTTGCGTCAGGCCGCAAGGTCACGGCACGGCACATTCTCATCGCCACAGGCGCCACGCCCTTCGTGCCGCACCACCTGCCGGGCAGGGAACTGGCCATCACCTCCAACGAGGCCTTCAACCTCGAGCGCCTGCCACGCCGCATCGTCATCGTCGGCGGCGGCTACATTGCTGTGGAGTTTGCCGGCATCTTCAATGGTCTCGGCGTCGAAACCGTCATTGTCTATCGCGGCGAGCAGATCCTGCGTGGCTTTGACGATGACCTGCGCAATCATCTCGCCGCCGAAATGGAAAAGAAGGGCGTCGAGATTCGCACCGGCGCTGATGTGACGAGGCTCGAACGTTCTGGCGATGGCGTGCGCGTCACGCTGGAGGATGGCTCGGCCTTCGGGGCGGGGCAGGTGATGTTCGCAACCGGCCGCATTCCGAATTCGCTGGGCCTCGGGCTTGAGAATGTCGGCATCACGCCGACACCCCACGGTGCCATTCCTGTCAACGAGTATTCCCAGACCGAGGTTGCGTCGATCCATGCCGTGGGCGACGTCACCAATCGCGTGAACCTGACGCCGGTTGCCATCCGCGAGGGACATGCCTTTGCCGACACGGTCTTCGGCGGCAAGCCCACCATGGTCAACCACGGCCTCGTCCCGACGGCCGTGTTCTCACAGCCGGAACTGGGAACCGTCGGCATGACCGAGGAAAAGGCCCGCGCCACCCACAAGGCGATCGACATCTACAAGACCACGTTCAAACCGATGAAGAACACGCTCTCGGGCCGCGACGAACGGATGCTCATGAAACTGGTGGTGGATGGCGAGACGGACAAGGTGCTGGGTTGCCACATCGCCGGGCCGGATGCTGGCGAAATGGCCCAGCTTCTCGGCATCGCGCTCACCTGTGGCGCCACCAAGGCCCAGTTCGATGCAACCCTGGCCATTCACCCGACGGCCGCCGAGGAACTCGTGACCATGCGCAAGAAGTGGCCGGGCTGAACTATCCAATCACCTCGTAATGCGCTTCCGTGGTGATGCCGTTGTTGATCGGCAGCAGGTCCTGCGGGCAGGCTGAAAACGCCACGATGCAATCCATCTCGGCGCGGAACACCACGAAGTCGCCGGGCCGGCACAGGCAGTTGCCCCATTCCAGGTCGCCGTCCTGCCGCCACGGGATGTTCATGAAGAGGTTGAGCGAGGCGGGTGTGTAGGGGATCGTGACGCCAAGCGCCGCCAGTGCCCCATGCAGGTTGTCGCGGCAGTTGTCGTGATAGTGGGTGCAGCCGAGGAGCCCGTAGCGCTCGTTGTCGCAGGGTGCGATCAGCGTGTCGTGGCGGCCCGGAGAATGATCCTCGATGAAGGTCAGGATCGGGCGGCGGCGGTTGCTGATCATGGGGTCGCCGGCCACCGGATAGAGTCGCGACCAGAAGGCCCGGCAATGTTCCATTCCCATGTATTCGCGGAAGTCATGGCCGTTGAAGGCCCAGAAATCCACCACCTGGTTGCCGTGGGTATTGATCACCTTGACCGATTGGCCCTTGGAAAGCCGCTCAGCCTTGCCCGCCCGGGCCGGGATTGTCTGCTTCATGCCAGCCACTTTATTCCGACGCCCAAAGCCGTTACAAGCCCGCCACCATGAATGATCACTCCAAGACGCCCGAAAAGAAGCCGGAAAAGAAAACGGACCGCTATCGCGACACCGTGTTCCTGCCCAAGACGGAATTCCCGATGAAGGCCGGCCTGCCGGAGCGCGAGCCGCAGCTCCTGAAGCGCTGGGCCGATTTGGGACTTTTCCAGCGCCTGCGCGAGCAATCAAAGGGCCGGGAGAAATTCGTCCTCCATGATGGCCCGCCCTATGCCAACGGCAACATCCACATCGGCCATGCCCTCAACAAGATTCTGAAGGATCTGGTGACCAGGTCGCGCCAGATGGCCGGTTTTGATTCTCACTATGTGCCCGGCTGGGATTGCCACGGCCTTCCCATCGAATGGAAGATCGAGGAGCAGTATCGCGCCAAGGGCAAGAACAAGGATGCGGTGCCGGTCAACGAATTCCGCCAGGAGTGCCGCGACTTCGCCCAGCACTGGATCAACGTCCAGCGCGAGGAGTTCAAGCGCCTCGGCGTCGAAGGCAACTGGGACGATCCCTACACCACCATGAAATTCGAGAGCGAGGCGATCATCGCCCGCGAGTTGATGAAGTTTGCCGAAAGCGGCCAGCTTTATCGCGGCTCGAAACCGGTGATGTGGAGCGTCGTCGAAAAGACGGCGCTGGCTGAAGCCGAAATCGAGTATCACGACTACACCAGCGATGCGATCTATGTGAAGTTTCCGGTGAAGGGTCTGCGCGGCCCAACGGGCAGCGTCACCCCGGCCGAACACCTCGATCTTTCCGTGGTGATCTGGACCACCACGCCCTGGACCATCCCGGGCAACCGCGCCATCTCCTTCAACAGCAGGATTGCCTATGCGGCCTATGAGGTCACCAAGGCGCCGGAAGGCAACTGGCTGAAGCCCAAGGACAAGATTGTCTTGTCCGAGCAGCTTGCCGATGGCCTGATGAAACTGGCCAAGGTCGAGGACTACAAGAAGCTCTGGCAGGTTTCTGCTGCCGACATTGCCAATTACGTTTGCGCCCATCCGCTTGCCCGCCTTGGCTACACATTTGATGTGCCGCTGCTTGAGGGCGACCACGTGACCGCCGACGCTGGCACGGGCTTCGTCCACACCGCGCCCAGCCACGGTGCCGACGACTACAATGTCTGGATCGCTCACCAGAAGGAACTGCGCGAGCGCGGCATCGATGACGCCATCCCCGTTCCCGTTGATGAGAACGGCTTTCTCACCAAGGATGCTCCGGGCTTCGAGGGCAAGCGCGTCATCACCGACAAGGGTGAGAAGGGCGATGCCAATGAAGCGGTCATCGCCGCCCTGAAAGACGCAGGAATGCTGGTGGCGCGTGAGCGCATCAAGCACCAGTATCCCCATTCCTGGCGCTCCAAGAAGCCGATCATCTTCCGCAACACCCCGCAGTGGTTCATCACCATGGGAGATGGCAAGCCAGATGGCCTTCGCGCCAAGGCGTTAGCCGCCATCGACGCAACGGAATTCTTCCCGCCCGCCGGCAAGAACCGCCTGCGCGGCATGATCCAGGACCGGCCCGATTGGGTGATCTCGCGCCAACGTGCCTGGGGCGTTCCCATCGCCGTCTTCGTCGAGAAGGCAACTGGCAAGGTTCTGGTCGATGCCAAGGTGAACAAGCGCATCTTCGAGGCCTTCCTCAAGGAGGGCGCCGACGCCTGGTTTGCCGATGGCGCTGCTGCGCGTTTCCTTGCGCCTGAATACGTCGCCAGCGACTTCGAGCAGGTGCGTGACATTCTCGACGTCTGGTTCGATTCGGGCTGCACCCACGCCTTCACGCTGGAAATGCGCCCGGAATTGAAATGGCCCGCCGATGTCTATCTCGAAGGCTCGGACCAGCATCGCGGCTGGTTCCATTCCTCGTTGCTGGAATCCTGCGGCACGCGGGGCAGGGCGCCTTACAATCAGGTCATCACCCACGGCTTCACCATGGCCGAGGATGGCCGCAAGATGTCGAAGTCGCTTGGCAACACGGTTGTCCCGCAGGAGGTGATCAAGTCCTCCGGCGCCGACATCCTGCGCCTCTGGGTGGCCTCGACCGACTATGCTGACGACCAGCGCGTCGGGCCCGAGATCCTCAAGAACACCGTCGAGACCTATCGCAAGCTGCGCAATACCTTCCGCTACATGCTGGGCGCGCTCGACGGCCTGCATGACTGGGAACAGCTGGCCTCTCTCAAGCCCGCCGACATGCCGGAGCTTGAGCGCTACATCCTGCACAAGCTCTGGGAACTGGACCAGCTCGTGAGTGCTGCCTACACGGTCTATGACTACAAGAAGATTTTTGCCGCGCTGACGCAGTTCATGAACGCCGATCTTTCGGCCTTCTACTTCGACATCCGCAAAGACGCGCTCTATTGCGACCCCTGGTCGAGCGCCAGGCGCCGCTCCTGCCGCGCCGTCATTGACCAGCTCTTCCATTGTCTCGTCACATGGTGGGCGCCGGTCCTCGTCTTCACGATGGAAGAAGTGTGGCTGCAGCGCTTTGCCGGCGAAGGCTCCTCCGTTCACCTCATGCCCTTCGCCCATGTCCCCGCCGACTGGCGCGATGATGCGCTGGCCGCCAAATGGGAAAAGATCAGGGATGTGCGCGGCGTGGTCACGGGCGCACTCGAAATCGAACGCGCCAACAAGACCATCGGCTCGTCGCTTGAGGCCGCTCCCCGGGTTTACGTGGACAAGGAAACGGCAGCGATCCTCGAAGGCACCGATTTTGCCGAAGTGTGCATCACTTCTGGCATTGATGTGCTCGCCGCAGCACCTCCTGCCGATGCCTTCCGCCTTGATGCCGTCAAGGATGTGGGCGTTGTCTTCACGCGGGCGGAAGGGCCCAAATGCGCAAGGTCCTGGAAGATTTCTAAGGAGATTGGCAAGGACAAGGACTTCCCCGATATCACTCCGCGTGATGCCGAAGCCGTGCGCGAATGGCAGACCCGCTTCGGGAAAACCGTTTGATGGCAGTCAAATTCGTCGGCCCGCTGACGAAACTGGGATTGCTTCTGGCGGCACTGGTCTTTGCCTTCGATCAACTCACGAAGTTCTGGATCCTGCGGATCATCAACCTGGATGAACGTGACCCCATCGCCGTGACACCCTTCATGGACCTTGCCATGGCCTGGAACAGGGGGGTGTCCTATGGCCTCCTTGAAACCCATGCCCAGGAAGTGCTGGTGCTGCTCAGCCTGGTGATCACCGTGGCACTGGTGCTCTGGCTAGCAAAAATCCGTAGTCCCCTGCAGGCGGGGGCCATCGGCGTGTTGATCGGCGGCGCCCTTGGCAATGCGCTGGACCGCCTGCTGCATGGTGCAGTGGCCGATTTCGTCCTCCTGCATTGGGGCAACTGGACGTGGTATGTCTTTAATATTGCTGACATTGCCATCGTTGCCGGGGTCGTCCTGTTGCTCTATGATGGCTTGTTTTCAGGCAAGAGGGATGGAGCGGCCTAGCGCCGCCACGGTTTTGCCTGAAAGTGGGAACAGGGAAGTTGCATGCAGGTTAAGTTTGTTATCAGGCCGTCGGTTGCCGTGGCGCTTTGCGTCATCCTTGGCGGCTGCTCAACAGGCCTGCTGAACTCCAAGTCCAGTGTCGTTCCAAGCAACAATGTCCAGGTCGGCAACAACTTGACACTGCCGCCTGACCTGGCGCTTCCGGCCCCGGGCACCGGCCCCGATGTCCCCGCCCAGGCAAGCTCGCAAAGCTATCAGGCCGCAACGGCCGCTGACGACAGCTCGATCTATGGCGACTCGTCTGCTGCGCCGGGCAAGCTCACGCGTGGCCAGGTCGCGAGCAACAATGCGGCAAAGGCTGCCGAAGGCGACATCTACCAGCAGTATGGCATTTCGCGAACCAAGCCTGACGGCACCAAGAAAGAGGAATGGGAGCTGAAGGCCGAACTCAAGGCCGCCATTGTCAAGCGCAAGCGCCAGCAGAACCCCGGCTATGGCACGGTGTTCAACGTCGGCAATATTTTCTCTGACCAGTGACATTGAGGCAGGTGGCCTGCCTCGGCTAGCCTGACGGCCATGCGAATCCGCAGGCTCCCGCAATCGACCATCAACCGCATCGCCGCAGGCGAGGTCATCGAACGGCCCGCCAGTGCCGTCAAGGAACTGGTCGAGAACGCCATTGATGC
>CAZUKI010000105.1:4063-9151 GCA_964620785.1 uncultured Aestuariivirga sp. | reverse complement strand
GCCCTGATTACGCTCGGCGCCCAGGGTTGCCTTCTGCATTCGGCGCAGGAGAGCGAGCATTTGCAGGCCATCACGTTTGGCAAGGTCGTTGACACCACCGGCGCCGGCGATGCCTTCAATGGGGGCTTTGCAACGGCTCTTTCGGAGGGTGCAGCAACTCTGGAGGCGGCACGCTTCGGTAATGCCACGGCGGCAATATCCGTAACTCGTCATGGTACCGCGCCGTCCATGCCAAAACGCTCGGAAATACAGGAACTTCTTGCAAGATCGCCCTGACCCTTGCGTGTCGCTCGCTTGACCCTTAAGTGACAGGAATCACATGGCGAGGGAAATGTGTTCGAAAGTCTGCTGACCAGTGAAGGCCTGTTCGCACTTGGCCAGGTGATCATGATCGACCTGGTGCTGGCGGGCGACAATGCCATTGTCATTGGCCTTGCTGCTGCTGGCCTCCCCAAGGATCAACGCAACCGGGCAATCTTTGTCGGCATCATCGCCGCCACCGTGCTCCGCATCATCTTTGCGGTCCTCGCAACCCAGCTCATGGCCATACTTGGCCTGCTCCTCGTGGGCGGCATCCTGCTGCTCTGGGTCTGCTGGAAGATGTGGCGCGAATTGCGCGACAGCGGCCATGAAACGGAAGCCGTGGAGGCGTTGGCTGACGAAGACGTCAACAAGGACGGCGGCGTGGCGCGAAAGGCGCCGCGCAAGACATTCGCACAGGCAGCAACCCAGATCGTCGTTGCTGACGTTTCCATGTCACTCGACAACGTGCTCGCCGTCGCGGGTGCCGCCCGCGAACACCCTTCCGTGCTCATCATTGGCCTCATCCTGTCGGTCGGCCTGATGGGGCTTGCGGCATCGCTGATTGCACGTCTGTTGCATAAGCACCGCTGGATTGCCTATGTCGGCCTGCTGACCATCGTCTACGTGGCGTTGCGCATGATCTACGAGGGCGCCATGGAAGTTTGGCCCCACATGATGGCACTTGCCGCCTAGTCAGTCGCCGGACGGGAGAGCGGGCCTTGCCTGCCCCGCCAAGGCTGGTTTTGGCCGCAGGGCCCGGCGCATCCATGCGACATCTGGCGCATCCCAATTGGGACTGTTGCCGCAAACCAGGTCAAAGAATGCAATGGCATTGGCCGGACTATCGCTGACGTTTTCCCGGAATGAATCCCAGAATGCCGGATCATCAGCGAGACCCTCTGCCGAGACTTCCGTTTCACCCATTTCCCGCAGGATGGCCGATGCCACCGAAAGGCAGAAGCTTGTGTAGGCATAGCCTTCTGGCCAACGTGACAGGGGATGCTTGTCGGCGACAGGCGGGCTTTCCTGCAATTGGATGGCCTTGAGCGGATGTGTTGCAATCAGCTCCTTGAGCATCAGGCCGGCGGCGTAGATCACGAAATCATGACGGTTCAGGTCTGCCAGGTGCTTGGTGGCGTCGAAGCGCTGCCGCCAGTTGGCAAATGCATCTGCCAGAGCGGCATGGTCCACTTCGGCCGCAAGTCCGGTGCCCTTGAACACCAGTTCAAGGTTGCGCTCGAAATTCCTCAGGATTGTGCGAAACCGGCGCGCCTCGTGTGAGAGGTCGGGGGTTGCGGCAATCTCGCGCTCAAGGGGCAGTTCCATGGGGGCATTTTCGCTTGACCATGACGAGGCTGCAAGGTTCAATTTGGCCCGGAGGCAAATCACCGTGACGATCGCCCTGAGAGCTGCCAATACCTTGACTGCCCATGCCGTTTGCATGGCAGCCGGCGTTCGCGACGGCCTGCGTACCGCGCAATTCTATGCCCGCGACCTGTCCCGGGCGGATAGCGGGGCCCAGGCACCCGCCCAGCCGACGCTGCTTTCGAGCTTCGTGGCAACGGCGGCGAGGCTGGTTGACTGGTTGCTCAACAGGGGGGCCGACTTGTCTGTGCGGCTTCTTGTTCCGCGCTGGCGAGACCTGCCATCGCCCTTTGCGCCCGGCATGAGCAAGGAAGTGCTGAACGCCATCCGGGAAAACAGCCTGGTGATGACATCGCTGTTCACGGCCTATTTCTTCCGGGCCGCCCGTCATATCCTGGATGGATCAACGTCGGGTCCGTCACTGGTTCTGGAGCACCGCATCGATGCCGCCCGCCGCCTCATGGCAGCCGAATCCCACGTTCCACCGACAAATGATGCCGCAGGCACATTGGCTTCGGCGCTGCTTCATCTTGTCGAGGCAGACCCCATCGTGAAGGCAGGTAAGATCATGCCGCAGCACTCCCAGGGAGAAGGCTCTGATGCAAATGTCGCTGTCATGGCAACCGCCTGTCTCGCCTTGCTCCTTGCCGAGGAGGGGCGCCCCATGGAGAAAATGGGCGAGGATGAATTCTTCGCGATCACCGGCGCCTTGCTGTCGCCGCGCCTGCCCAGGCTGTCAGATGCCATTGCGGCGCGGGACCGGGCGGCAATCGCCAGGGAACTGATTGCGGTCAGGGATCTCTACTGATCAGGCCAACTTCAGGCCAACTTCAGGCCAACTTCAGGCCAGCATCAACGCCGGGTCTTCGATCAGGTTTTTCACCGCTGAAAGCAGTGTCGCACCGACCGCTCCATCAACGGCGCGGTGATCGCAGGACAGCGTGAGCGTGACCTGTGTGGCGAGAACGGGCTTGCCATCGACGGGCACGAAACGCTCGACAGCAGAACCAACCGCGAGGATCGTGGCCTGTGGTGGATTGATGATCGCCGAAAACTGTTCAACCCCGAACATGCCGAGATTCGAAATGGCCGCACTTCCCCCCTTGTAGTCCGCAGGCTGAAGTTTACGCGCGCGCGCACGGGCTGCGAGGTCCTTCATTTCAGTTGAAATGACGGACAGGGACTTGCCTTCCGCCATGCGGACGACAGGCGTGAAGAGGCCACCCTCGATGGCGACCGCCACGCCGATATCGGAGTGATGGTGCTGGAGCAGGGCATCATCGGCGAATGTCACGTTGGCTGCCGGCACCTGCTGCAGAGCAAGCGCCATTGCCTTGATGATGAAGTCATTGATCGACAGCTTCCAAAGCGGCGTCTTGTCAGTTCCACGCGGCGCGTGGGTGTTGAGCCGCTGCCGCACCGCGATCAGGGTATCGATGCTGCAGGTGGCCGAGAGATAAAAATGCGGCACACTCTGCTTCGACTGGGTCAGGCGCTGGGCAATTGTCCGGCGCATGCCGTCAAGTGGCAGTTCCGTGTAGCTGCCGGCCGCAAACTGGGAACGTGCTGACGCGCCAGTTGTATTCATTGCAGCGGGGATTGCGGATCGCGCCGGGCCACTGCCTGCAGACTGCACATCGGCGGCAACGATCCTTCCGTGAGGCCCAGAACCGGCGATGGAAGAAAGTTCAATTCCCGCCTGCCTGGCAAGGCGGCGAGCCAAAGGCGTGGCGCGCAGGCCGGAGGCGGCCGCGGATGCCGAACTTGCCGTGGTGCTGACGGTTACGGGGGCGGCAGTCTTTTCCGGTTGTGGCACCGGCGCGGACGCCGCCCTCGCGGATACGGCTTTGACCTCTTCACCCGCCCCGTAGATCATTGCGACCACGGTGCCGATGGCGATGTCCTTCACACTGCCGAGATCGGCCAGCTTGATGGTGCCGTCACCCGGCGCCTCGATTTCCATCGCGGCCTTGTCGGTCTCGATGTCGAAGATTGTCTGGCCCTTCTTGACCGTGTCGCCATCCTTGACGTGCCACTGCGAGATGACCGCAGTGGTCATGTCCATGTCGACTTTGGGAAGGATGACTTCGACTGCCATGGCTCAGAACCTGCCCTTGACCAGATCGCGCAGCGCACTGGCGATGCCATCGGCCTGAGGCACCGCAGCCTTCTCCAGGATTGGGCTGTAGGGAATGGGAGACTCGGCGCCACCCATGCGCAGGATCGGCGCGTCGAGATAGTCGAACGCCTCGCTTTCGGCCACCAGCGCGCTGATTTCTGCGCCTATGCCGAGCGTCTTGACGCCTTCATAGATGCAGGCAAGTCGCGTGGTCTTCTTGACGCTCTCGATGATGGTCGCTGAATCGATGGGGCGGATGGAGCGAAGGTCGATGACTTCGATGTCGATGCCTTCGCCCGCCAGGACTTCCGCGGCCTCGAGTGCCTTGTGCACCATGATGGCGGAGGCGACGACGCTGGCGTGCTTGCCCTCGCGCCGCACCACGGCCTTGCCGATGGGCGTGCGATACATGCCCTCAGGGACATGGCCCTTGATCTTGTACAGAAGCTTGTGTTCGAAAACCAGGACGGGGTCCGGATCATCAATGGCGGCGAGGAGCAGGCCTTTGGCATCTTCGGGTGTCGATGCTTCCACCACCTTCAGGCCGGGAACATGTCCGAACCAGGCCTCAAGCGACTGTGAATGCTGTGCCGCAGCACCCGTGCCTGAACCACACGGCATGCGGAAGACGACCGGCACTGAAACCTTGCCGCCCAACATGTAGCGCATCTTTGCTGCCTGGTTGACGATCTGTTCCATGGCCAGGGTGGAGAAATCCGAGAACTGGAATTCGTAGACAGGCCTGGAGCCGGCAACCGCGGCGCCAACGGCAACACCAGCACCGCCGAGCTCAGAAATGGGCGTATCCATGACACGGTCGTCGCCAAAGCGGCTGACAAGGTCACCGGTGACCTGGAAGGCGCCGCCATAGACACCGATATCCTCACCCATCAGGAAGACGCGTGGGTCTGCTTCCATGGCCTGAGCCAGCGCTTCCTGCACGGCCTGGGCAAAACTGAGTTCACGAACGCTCATGACGCTGCTCCGGGTGTGTAGACATCCCGCAGCACGCTATCTGGCGTCGGGTTTGTGCCGGCCTGTGCAAAGGTGAAGGCTTCCTGGATCTCGGCCTCGACACTTGCGCGGATCGCTTCGGCCTCCGCTGCCGAAATGACGCCGTGGGCCTGGAGTTCATACTCAAAGGCCGGAATGGGATCGCGCTGCTTCCAGTCCTCGATTTCGTCCTTGCTGCGATAGCGATTGCGGTCCGAGCGGGAATGGCCCTTGGTGCGATAGGTCTTGCATTCGATGAGGCTCGGGCCTTCACCGCGCTTGGCCCGCTCCATGGCCGCCATCATGGC
>CAZUKI010000105.1:0-3963 GCA_964620785.1 uncultured Aestuariivirga sp. | reverse complement strand
TAGCCTTCTTCCTTGCCGAAGAACTCGGCAAACATGAACTTGGCCTTGGCGCCCTTGCCGATGCAGTGGCCGTGGCCGCGATGCGTGGAGGTGATGTAGTCCTTGTCCGTGAGGTCCATGCAGATGCCGATGGCGGTGGCCTCCTGACCGATGGACAAGTGCATGGTGCCGTGGGTCAATCCACGAACATAGGATTCTTCCGCCATTTCCTCGAAACGGCGGACCAGCCACATGCGGCGCAAGGCCTCTTTCAACTGCTCGGCGGTATGCTTTGCATAGAAGGGCCGGGCGTTCGGCCCCTTAACGGATGATCTGGCTTTGGGGCTGGCTGACATGAGATGCTCTGCTGCACGACACAAGCCGGTGGCTCCTGCCAACCGGCAAGCAGCATATGCAACATTTTACTTTCCAGCGTCAATAAGTATCAAAATCCTATCCCCAGCGGAAGACGATGACCATCCAGATGAGGGCGACGACCACCCCACCCCACAGGGGCGTTCCCAAAAGGCCCAGCCAGGCAAGGAAAATGAAGCAGGACCCAAGGTGCGTGATGAACAGCCTGTCGCCACGCGTGGTGTCGAGGCCGAAAATGCCCCGCCGCGGGTTGCCGCCGGGCGAGTAATACTCCCAGACGCCCATGACGGCGATGGAAGCGAAGATGTAGAGGAAGAAGGCGATCGTGGCCCGGTTCCAGGCCATCCATGTGCCGAGTGGCTGTTGCCACCAATCTGACGAGAAAAGAGTAGGGGCGTCCATCTGCGGTCTCCGTCAAACGCGGCCGAGGGCAAAGCCCTTGGCGATGTAGTTGCGCACAAAATAGATCACAACGGCGCCGGGGATCAGCGTGATGACACCGGCGGCCGCCAAAAGCCCGAGCTCGTAGCCGGACGTGGACGCCGTCTTGGTCATGGCCGCAACGATCGGCTTCGCCGCCACCGACGTCAGGTTCTTCGCCAGCAGCATCTCCACCCATGAGAACATGAAGCAGAAGAACGCCGCTACGCCGATACCCGCCGAGATCGTTGGCAGGAAGATGCGCACGAAGAAATGAGGGAAGGAGTAGCCGTCCACATAGGCCGTTTCGTCCAGTTCCTTTGGCACGCCGCCCATGAAGCCTTCCAGAATCCACACTGCCAAAGGAATGTTGAACAGGGTATGCGCCAGCGCAACAGCCCACGGTGTATCGAATAGGCCGACTGCGGAATAGAGGTTGACGAATGGCAGCACGAACACCGCGGGCGGCGCCATGCGGTTTGACAGAAGCCAGAAAAACAGATGCTTGTCGCCGAGAAACCGGTAGCGCGAAAAGGCATAGGCAGCCGGCAATGCCACGACGATCGAGATCACCGTGTTGATGAGAACATAGGTGATGGAGTTGATGTAGGCATTGTACCAGGACGGATCGGTGAAAATCGTCACATAGCTGTTGATCGTGAACTCGCGGGGAAATGCCGAAAATCCGCCCAGGATTTCGTTGGTCGTCTTGAACGACATGTTCAGCAGCCAGTAGATCGGCAGCATCAGGAAGACGATGTAGGCGACGGGGATGAAGCGCCACAGGCTCTTGCCGCTGCTCATGTCACTGCTCCTGGTTCCGCATCATCAGCGTGTAGAACAGCCAGGATGCAAAGAGGATGATGAGGAAATAGATGATCGACATTGCCGCCGCATGACCGAGGTCAAACTGGCCGAGGGCATATTTCACCAGGTCGATGGACAGGAAGGTCGTGGCATTGCCCGGACCTCCGCCTGTTAGAACAATGACTTCCGTGTAAATCATGAAGCTGTCCATGAAGCGCAGGAGGATGGCGATGGTCAGCACATGCCGCAGCTTCGGAAGCTGGATGAAGCGGAACACCGCCCAGGGCTTTGCGCCGTCGATCTTGGCCGCCTGGTAGTAGGCATCCGGGATCGAAACGAGCCCGGCATAACAGAGCAGGGCCACCAGAGAGGTCCAGTGCCAGACATCCATCAGGACGAGGGTGAACCAGGCAGCAATCGGTTGTCGTGTATAGTTGTAGTTGATGCCAAGCGCGTTGATGGCCTTGCCAAGCAGACCGATGTCAGGAAGCGCCATGATGTTCCACATGGAACCCACGACGTTCCAAGGGATGAGCAGGGGCAGGGACATCAGCACCAGGCAAACAGAAACCCAGGGTCCCTTTCGCGGCATGGTAAGAGCAATGCCAAGCCCCAACGGAACCTCGATGAGCAGCACGAGTGCCGTAAAGACGATGCTGCGCAACAGGGCGTCGTGGAAACGGTCGGAACGCAGGATGTCCTCGAACCAGCGTGATCCTGCCCAAAAGAATTCATTGTTCCCGAATGTTTCCTGCACAGAATAGTTGACGACGGTCATCAGCGGCACGAGGGCGTTGAAGGCAACCATCAGGAAGACGGGAAGGACGAGCCACCAGGCCCTGTTGTTCCAGGTCTTGCTCATGGCCGGGACCCCGCAAGCCAGCCGTCGGCATAAATCTGTGTGTGTTTGGGATCGAATGCGAGGTGGGCCTTGCCGTCAGGCACGCTGACCTCTTCCCCGACAATGACCTTGACAGGCGAGGCTTGCACGCGCGTCTCAACGACCCTGTAACGCCCGACATCCGAAACCCTGATGACGTCGGCTGGCAGGCCCTTCTTGGCGAAGGTCACAAACTCAGGCCGGACCCCAAGCTCAAGCTTGCTTCCGGCCCTCACCTGTTTGCTGTTGGCTGCTGCGACTTCCCGGCCGGCTACGAAGGCCTTTCCGGCCTTCACCTCGCATGGCAGCAGGTTCATGCCGGGAGATCCGATGAAATGCCCGACAAAGGTGTGCATCGGCCTTTCAAACAGCTCGATTGGCGTGCCCGTCTGGACGATTTCGCCATTGTTCATGACGACGACCTGGTCAGCGAAGGTTAGTGCTTCCGTCTGGTCATGAGTGACATAGATCATGGTACGCTTGATGCGTTGTTGCAGCTCTTTCAGTTTTGACCGCAATTGCCATTTCAGGTGTGGGTCAATGACGGTCAGGGGCTCGTCAAACATGATGACATTGACATCGTTGCGCACCAGGCCGCGTCCCAGCGAGATCTTCTGCTTGCCGTCGGCCGTAAGGCCGGACGCCCGGTTCTTGAGCGTTGACGTGAGTTCGAGCATCTCGGCGATTTCAGTCACGCGCTTGGTGATTTCACCTTCGTTCACGCCACGGTTCCGCAGCGGAAAGGCCAGATTGTCGTGAACGGTCATCGTGTCATAGATGACGGGGAACTGGAAAACCTGGGCAATGTTGCGCGCCTCAGGTGTTTCGGTCGTGACGTCCTTGCCATCGAAAAGAATGCGGCCTTCAGATGGGTGGAGAAGCCCCGAAATCAGATTGAGCAGCGTCGTCTTTCCGCAGCCCGATGGACCGAGCAGGGCGTAAGCACCGCCATCTGCCCAATCGAGGTGAACGCGCTTCAGGGCATAGTGCTCATCACGCGTTGGTTCCGTGATGTAGGAATGCCGCAGGTTGTCGATCGTGATCTTTGCCATCAGGAAACCCGCCGTCCTTCGGAATCAAAAAACAGTGCGTGTGAGACGTCCGCAAAGAACGTCGCGGTTTCACCAACCTTGTAGGGGTGCACGCCATGTGATTGGCTGACCCATGTGTGGCCGCCGACATCCACATGGACGACGCTCTCCGAACCGGAAATTTCCGTCACGAGAACCTTTCCGGTCACGTCGCCAGCACTTTCAGCTGATTTGGCGGGCAACACATAGTGGGGATGAAGCGCAAGATGATAGTCGCCATCCGGCAGCCCCGCCGCAACTCCTGCCAGGGGCCACCTCTGCCCATTGAAGACAATCAGTGACTTGCCCTTCTTCTGGGCTTTCGTCACATTGATCGGAGGGTCGGAAAAGACCTGCGCCGAGGTCAGCGAATTTGGCTTGCGATAGGTTTCCGCCGTCGGCCCATATTGCGTGACGCGGCCTTCGTGAAGC
>CAZUKI010000104.1:2254-9190 GCA_964620785.1 uncultured Aestuariivirga sp. | reverse complement strand
CCGCGGCCGACCGGGTGGTGTTCATCAACACCGGCTTCCTGGACCGCACCGGCGATGAGATCCACACCTCGATGGAGGCAGGGCCCTTCAGCCGCAAGGACTTCATCAAGCGCAAGGGCTGGATCACCGCCTATGAAAATCGCAACGTTGACATTGGCCTTGCCTGCGGGCTTTCCGGCAAGGGCCAGATCGGCAAGGGCATGTGGGCAGCCCCTGACCTGATGGCCGCCATGCTCGAGCAGAAGTCCGAGCATCCGAAGGCCGGTGCCAACTGCGCCTGGGTTCCATCGCCCACCGCGGCGACGCTCCATGCGTTGCATTATCACAAGGTTGATGTCTTCGCCGTGCAGAAGAAGCTCGCGGCAGGCGGGGCGCGGGCCCATGTGGACGCGCTCCTCGACATTCCCGTTGCCGCCTTCCGAAAATGGAATGAGGCCCAGGTGCGGCGCGAGGTCGAGAACAACGCCCAGGGCATACTGGGTTATGTGGTGCGCTGGATCGACCAGGGCATCGGCTGTTCCAAGGTGCCCGACATCAACAATGTCGGCCTGATGGAGGACCGCGCCACCTTGCGCATTTCCTCGCAGCACATCGCCAACTGGCTGCATCACGGCATTGTCGGCAGGGACGCCGTGCTGGACATCATGCGCCGCATGGCGGCGGTGGTCGATGCGCAGAATTCCGCTGATCCGCTCTACAAGCCCATGGCCCCCGACCTCGACGGCTCGCTTGCATTCAAGGCCGCCTGTGATCTTGTCTTCAAGGGCCGCGAGCAGCCCAACGGCTACACGGAGCCGCTGCTCCATGCCGCCCGCCTCAAGGTGAAGGCGACATTGCGGAACTAGCCCGTGACCTGGCCCTGCGCCATGCCGCGCAGGGCGGCGGCGATGGCCTTGAAGCCCTCCATGGCGGGGGCGCTGTGATGGCGCGCGCGCATGTAGGAATGGGCAAGAAGCGGTTCGCGCCGCAGGCTCGAGGTGACGCCGGCCGCAAGCAGGCGCTCATGGAACATGACGCCATCATCATGCAGCGGATCATGTGCTGCCACCGTGATGTACGCCGGTGGCAGGCCCTGCAACGATTGCGCCAGGAGCGGCACCGCCTTTTCATCGCGCCACAGCGGCGTGTCGGCGCCGCCAAGGAAGCTCTCGAGAAAGAACTTCATCTCGTCGCGCGTCAGGCACGGGGCATCGGCATTGCGGATATAGGAGGATGTTTGCATGTTGGCGCCGAGCACCGGATAGATCAGCACCATGCCTGCCAGTGGTGTCAGGCCAAGCTCGCGGATGGCCAGCGCCAGCGCGGCTGACATCTGTCCCCCGGCACTGTCGCCCGCCGCGATGATGCGCGAACGGTCGAGGCCATGCGCGGTGCCGTGCTCCTGCACCCAGCGCCAGACCTTGAGGGAATCTTCAAGTTGTGCGGGGTGGGGATGTTCCGGTGCGAGCCGGTAATCGACGAGCAGCACCGCGCATTTCGAGGCCTCGGCAAGTTCGGCGCACATGTCGCTGTGCGTCTCCGGGCCGCCCAGCACCCAGCCGCCGCCATGGCCATAGATCACGGTCGCGAAGGGGCCGCCCGTCTTCGGCTTGAACAGGCGGCAGGCAACACCATTGGCATTGATCTCTGAAACACTGATGCTGTCGGGATAGGGGGCGCGAAACTCCGCGCAGACCGCATTCCATGTGGCGCGCTGCCGGTCGAGCGGCCAGTGTTCCGAGCCAGCGGGAGTCTTGGCAGAAAGCGCCTTGTAGAAGGCGAGCATGCCGGGATCGATGTCGTGGTGTTGGTCCATCATCCCGGCATGAAAGCAAAAAACTAGGCGCGGCGCATGCGCCTTTCCTGGGCGGGCTGATAGGCGATGCGCGCATGATATTCGCAATAGGGCGAGCCATCGCGCGGCGAGTGTCCGCAGAAGCAGAAGTCCTCGTGGTTGGGATCGCCGATCGGCCACTTGCAGGTCTTGTCGGAGAGATGAAGAATGGTGATGCGGCCATCCTTCGGCAGGTCAACGAGGCGCAACGGCTTCGGTTCCGGCAAGGGTTGCAGCCGCGGGTTGCTTTGCGGGTTCGCATAGCTCTTGAGTGCATTGGCACCAGCCGTCGGCAGCGAAGGTTGTGACGGCGAGCGCATGCCGCCCATGCCAGGCAGCCGCTCCTTGCGCACCACGCTGCGCGGCGATTGCGTGCGCGGCGCCGTCTGGCGGCCAGCGAGATTGAGGCGATGCACCTTGCCGATCACGGCATTGCGCGTCACGCCATTGCCAAGCTTTGCGGCAATCTGGCTGGCGCTGAGACCTTCGGCCCAGAGCTTCTTCAGAACATCGACACGCTCTTCCGTCCAGGTGAGTTTCTCACCGCCAGGTGCAGCCGCAATGCCATTCATGCCCGAATCCTTCCCCTTGCGCTGGACTATGCCTCATCCCGCGCTGTCAAACTCAAAACTGACCTGGAACTCTACATCTCGTGTTCTGTCGCCAACTCACTACTATGTGCAGCGTAGAACCCGCAACCAATTGAAGCCCGATATCCCCAGTTAATGGCCTGCTTCAGGCGCCCCTTCACTGGTTAACAAAAGTTAAACTGCGAATGCGCAGTGGCGAACATGCGGTGATTTGACTCACGTGTCGATTATGTGTCCGATGTCTCGCTGAAGCCACAACTGGAGCCGATTTGACCGGTGGAAAAGCAGCGCATATATGTTGCTTGTTGCGCGCCGGCCTCAGTCCGGCGCTTTTGAATTTTGAGACATGGACCAGAAGCGATGATCCAGCCCGTATTGCCGACATACAACCGCGCGCCCGTTGCCTTCGTGCGTGGCGAGGGCTGCCGTGTATTCACCGAGAATGGCGATGCCTATCTCGATTTCGGTGCTGGCGTTGCCGTCACATCATGTGGCCATGCCCATCCAAGGCTTGTCGCGGCACTGACAGAGCAGGCGCAGAAGATCTGGCACACTTCCAACATCTACCAGATGCCGGGCCAGGAGAAGCTTGCACGCAAGTTGATCGACGTGACCTTCGCTGACACTGTGTTCTTCTGCAACTCGGGTGCCGAAGCGCTGGAATGCGCCATCAAGATGGCCCGCAAATATCAAGTGGCCAAGGGCAATCCGCAGCGCCAGACCATCATCACCTTTGCCGGCGCCTTTCATGGTCGCACCCTTGCAACGCTCGCAGCCGCGGGCAATGAAAAATATCTCGAGGGCTTTGAGCCGCGCATGCCAGGCTTTCACCAGGTTGCCTTCGGAGATCATGCAGCACTCGCCGCTGCCATCAATGAACACACTGCGGCACTCCTCATCGAGCCGGTGCAGGGCGAAGGCGGCATCAGGCCGCTGCCGCCGGAAGAGTTGCGCGCCATGCGCAAGCTCTGTGACGATCACGGCATACTTCTCGTGCTCGATGAAGTGCAGACCGGCATGGGCCGCACCGGCAAGCTTTTCGCTCATGAATGGGCAGGGATTACGCCCGATATCATGGCCATCGCCAAGGGCCTCGGCGGCGGCTTTCCGATCGGCGCCTGCCTTGCAACCGAGGACGCCGCCATCGGCATGACAGCCGCAACCCACGGCTCGACCTTCGGCGGCAATCCCCTGGCGACTGCCGTTGGCAGCGCCGTCGTCGATGTCATCACGGCGCCGGGCTTTCTTGACAACGTGCAGAAGCAATCACTGCTCCTCAAGCAGAAGCTTGCCGCACTGAAGGACACTTATCCGGACGTCATCGAGGATGTGCGCGGTTCGGGCCTGATGATGGGCATCAAGTGCCGCGTCAAGAACACTGACTTCCAGGCCGCCGCCCTCGCCGAGAAGCTTCTGCTGATCGGGGCTGGCGACAATGTCGTGCGCCTCCTGCCGCCGCTGGTCGTGAGCACCGATGATGTGAACGAGGCCATCACCAAGCTGGAAAGGGCCTGCATGTCGTTCAAGGCGAAGGCTGCCTAGCCGTGCCCCGGCACTTCCTCGACATTCACGGATTGCCGCGCGAGGACTTGCGCCACATCCTGAATTCCGCCGGCAAGATCAAGGCGGCCCGCAGCGGCAAGTCCAAGGGCACCAAGGACTGGGGCGAGCCGCTGCGCGGCAAGTCGCTGGCGCTCGTCTTCGAAAGACCTTCCACGCGCACCCGTGTCTCCTTCGAGATGGCCATGCGGCAACTGGGCGGTGAAGTGCTGGTGCTCAGTGCTGCCGACACGCAGTTGGGCCGCGGCGAAACCGTGGCCGACACGGCGCGCGTCCTGTCGCGCTATGTCGATTGCATCATGTTGCGCGCCGCCAAGCACGCAAATCTCATGGACCTCGCCGAGCACGCAAGCGTGCCGGTGATCAACGGCCTCACCGACAAGACCCATCCCTGCCAGGTCATGGCCGATATCCTGACATTGGAAGAGCGCAAGGGTGATGTCAGCCGCCAGACCATTGCCTGGCTCGGCGATGGCAACAATGTCGCCGCCTCTTGGGTTCATGCCGTGGGTCAGTTGGGTGGTGCCCTGCGCCTCGGCTGTCCGCCGGAATATGCCCTGAACCGCAACGTCATCGACTGGGCCCACAAGGCAGGTGCGAGCGTGAGCGAGACGGCTGATCCCGAAGTAGCGGTGCGCGGCAGCGACTGCGTCATCACCGATGCCTGGGTTTCGATGCATGACGTCGATGGCGAAAGCCGTCACAACATCCTGAAGCCCTATCAGGTGAACCAGCGCCTGATGGCCCAGGCCAATCCCAGCGCATTGTTCATGCATTGCCTTCCCGCCCACCGCAACGAAGAGGTGACGGACGAGGTGATGGATGGCCCGCAATCCGTCGTCTTCGACGAGGCGGAGAACCGCCTTCACGCCCAGAAGGCCATTCTGCTCCATTGCTTCGGCCTGCTGTGACCGGAAGCACCGACACGATCCTGCCCTTCGAGGTGAAGCCGCTTGGCGTGCGCGGGCGCGTGGTGCGCCTCGGCCCTGTCATCGACGATGTGCTGTCGCGCCACGACTACCCGGCGCCAGTCTCGCAGGCCCTGGCGGAGGCCATCGCCCTCGCGGCACTTCTCGGAACGACCTTGAAGTTCGATGGCAAGTTCATTCTGCAGACCAAGACCGATGGCCCGCTCTCCATGCTGGTTGCCGATTTCCAGGCGCCCGATGGCGTTCGCGGCACCGCCCGTTTCGACAAGAAGAAGGTTGCGGATCTTGGGCCCACGGCTTCGCAGCGGCAATTGCTGGGCGATGGCTATCTTGCCATGACCGTTGACCAGGGCGCTGACATGGAGCGCTATCAGGGCATCGTGGCACTGGGCAATGGCACGCTCGCCGATGCCGCCCATGAATATTTCCGGAAGTCGGAGCAGATTCCAACGCGCCTCAAGCTCGCGGCTGGGCCCCTGCAATTGCGCGGCGACAAGGCCGCCCATTGGCGGACCGGGGCCATTCTCGTGCAGCATCTGCCGCGCGAGGGCGGGCATTCTCCAATACCGTTCTCATCAGGCGATGCGCCACCCGGATCCGAAGAGCAGGTCGCCGAACACGACGACTGGGTGAAGGCGCGGCTGCTTCTCGACACGGTTGAGCCGCATGAGCTGCTTGATCCCACGCTCTCGGCGGAAGACTTGCTCTATCGCCTCTATCACGAGGATGGTGTTACCGTTTACCCGGAAACAAGGCTTAGGCGGCACTGCACCTGCTCGGAAGAAACCGTGGCCGAGATGCTGCGCCGCTTTTCAGCCGAGGATCGCGCCGACATGGTGAAGGACGGCGCGATCGAAGTGGTCTGCGAGTTCTGCTCTACGGCTTACCGCTTCAAACCTTCGCAATTTGCCTGATCGGCGCCTGCACGGGCGGTGCCGCCGTCCATAGCCGGTCGGTTGCAATGACCGTCTTGCCCACCGGGAACAGCGAGGCAATTGCCAGTTTCACATGCTGCCAGGCAAAGGGAATGCCGATGATGGTGACAGCAAGCCCAATGGCCGCCGCAATGTGGCCAATGGCGAGCCACCAGCCGGCAAGTACGAACCAGATGACATTGCCAAGCGTACCGAGCGTGCCGGTGCCGAGGTCTTCCGCCCCGGTCAGCTGGTCGCGGGCGATGATGTCATAGCCGAAGGGCCAGAAGGAAAACCGCGCCAGCATGAAGCAGGAGCGCGCCCAGGGAATGCCGATGATGGTGATGGCCATGATGATCCCGGCCAAAATCCAGGCAAGGCCGGCAATGAAGCCGCCAAGGACGAACCACAACACGTTCAGGATGAACATCAGCATGGGCATGACAGGAAACCTCCAACAGGCCGCCAGATGGGACGCGCATTGTGGCAATTCAAGATAATGCCGGCGGAAATTACCATGCCAGCCCGATGGACTAGCAGCATTTCTCCGCCAGGCGCTTCAGGAACACCTCGCATTTGCGCAACTCGCTGATGGCGATGAATTCATCCGGCTTGTGGGCCTGCTCGATGGAGCCCGGCCCGCAGACCACGGCGGGAATGCCGGCCTGCTGGAAAAGGCCAGCCTCCGTGCAGTAGGATACCGTGTGCGTGCTGTTGGAATGGGTGCATTGCAGCGCCAGCCGTTCGGCCGGTGAATCGCTATCGACGGCAAGGCCAGGCACGGTGTTGCTTTGCTCGGTGAGGACACCGGCATCTTTTGAAATGGCCTTCATGGCCGGTTCCAGGGTTTTCTGCAGGGCCGCCATGCGGCGCGGAACGAAGCTTTCGTCGGCGCCCGGCAACAGCCTCGTTTCCCAGTTGAACGAGCACTTGCGTGGCACGATGTTGTTGGCCGTACCGCCACTGATCACGCCGATGTGGATGGTGGAGTAGGGCGGGTCATAACTTCCTGATGGGTCGCCTTCGGCAATGAACTCGGCCCGCAGCCGGTTGATCTCGCTGATGACCTCGCCCGCCACCATGATGGCATTGACGCCCCGGTCGGTGAGCGCCGAGTGGCTCTCGTGGCC
>CAZUKI010000104.1:0-2154 GCA_964620785.1 uncultured Aestuariivirga sp. | reverse complement strand
CCCGTCGCGCTCGACCATGGTGAAGGGATCGCTTGTCCACGCCTGGCCATCGACGGGAACCACATCGGTATGGCCCGAAAGCACGATACCGCCCGCCAGGTCGGGACCGATCGTGGCGTAGAGATTGGTCTTCTTGCCCGCCTCGTGATCCACCCTGAGGTGTGGGACATCAAAGCTGTCGAGATAGCGTTCTACCCAGGCAATGAGGGGCAGGTTGCTGTCGCGGCTGGTGGTGTCAAAGGAGACGAGTTGGGCGAGGATGGCCTCGGTCGAAGTTGGAAAAGTCATTCAGTTGACGCTGTGATGATCGTGGGGTGAATCGAGTGAGAAGGCGGGAATGGCAACATCAAATGGCCTGCCCGCCGACGACAGCATGCCATAGCTTCCGACCATGAGGCCGGAGGGTGTTGGGAGCGGGCAGCCGCTGGTGTATTGGAAGCGCTGGCCCGGCGCCAATGTCGGCTGTTCGCCGACCACGCCGTCGCCCTTGACGTCATGGCGGCGGCCAAGGCCATCGGTGATGATCCAGTGCCGGGTGAGCAATGTGACGGTCTCGCTGCCCATGTTCTCAACCGTCACCGTATAGGCCCAGACATAACGGCCCTCCTCGGGCCTTGTCTGGCCCTCCAGGAAATGGGGCTCGACGGTGACTTGAATATCCTCGGTGGTGGACCGGTACATGACCGTCAATTTAGTGGGAAATCCGTGGTTTTCCACCGCCAAATTCGGCAGTTGAAAGCCACCTGTGCCCTCGCCAAAAGGAACCATGGCCAGTTCCAACGCAAGTTCAACACGCGAAAACGGGATTCTTCCCGCCCGCGCCATCGCCCGGGCCTGCGAAGATGGCATGATCCGTCTCGAAAAACCGGCGGACCCGGACCAGATCCAGCCCGCGAGCCTCGATCTTCGCCTCGGCGCTGAAGCCTACCGGGTGCGGGCCTCCTTCCTGCCCGGGCCAAGGACGCGTGTTTCAGACAAGCTCAAGGACATTGCCCTGCACCGCATCGATCTCAGGGAGGGCGCGGTGCTTGAGACGGGCTGCGTTTACATCGTGCCCCTGATGGAAAGCCTGAAGCTGCCAAAAGGCATTTCCGCGGCAGCAAACCCCAAGAGTTCCACGGGCCGCCTCGATATTTTCACCAGGGTCATCACCGATCACGCCCAGGAATTCGACAAGGTGCCGGAAGCCTATGATGGCCCGCTCTTTGCCGAGATTTCGCCGCGCACCTTCCCGATCCTGGCCCGCCAGGGATCGCGCCTGTCGCAGATCCGCTTTCGCAAGGGCGTGAGCCTTGCCAGTGACGCGCTGATCCATGAACTGCATGGCCGCGAGCCGTTGATCACCTCCGGCGAGGTCAACATCGACGGCGGCCTTGCCCTGAGCGTCGACCTGCGCGCCATGCAAACGGATGGTCCGGTGGGCTTTCGCGCCAAGCGCCACTCGGCACTCGTCGATGTGGACAAGAAGGCGGCCCTTGAGGTCCTGGACTACTGGGAGCCGATCTGGAAGCAAGGCTCGCTCATCCTCGATCCTGACCAGTTCTATATCCTCGCCTCCAAGGAAGCAGTGCGCGTGCCACCGAGCCACGCCGCCGAGATGGTGCCTTTCAACCCGCTGGTCGGTGAATTCCGCGTCCACTATGCGGGCTTCTTTGATCCGGGCTTCGGCCATGCCTCGGGCGGCGGCGAGGGTGCGCGCGCCGTTCTCGAAGTGAGAAGCCATGAGGTGCCGTTCATCCTCGAGGATGGCCAGATCATCGGCAGGCTTGTCTATGAGCCGCTGACCGAAGCACCCGACAGGGTCTATGGCCAGGTCGGCTCAAATTACCAGAAGCAGGGCCTCAAGCTCTCGAAGCATTTCCGGGCTTTTGATCCGCAGAGTCGCTGACGGCACAGCCTTCGTTGCGCGAGAACGCACCTGACGAAGTGCGCTTGAGTGGCGCCGAGGCTTGTTCTAGTCTGCCGCCCGTTGCGGGCGTAGTTCAGTGGTAGAACGGTAGCTTCCCAAGCTGCATGTCGTGGGTTCGATTCCCATCGCCCGCTCCATAACCTAAGCGGGAATCGGGGCGTCCTGCCGGATGAGGCCTTCGTGCCGCAGCTCCAGCCAGAAATCACGCGGAATGGGAAAGCTCACCAGTTCGATGTTCTGGTTCA
>CAZUKI010000103.1:5087-9255 GCA_964620785.1 uncultured Aestuariivirga sp. | reverse complement strand
TGCTTGAGAATGTCGATGGACTTGGCAAGCTCGAGGGTTCGCCTGCGGCTTCGCGCGGTGTCTATTTCGTTCCGGCCCTCAGCGGACTTGGCTGCCCACACTGGGACAGGAGTGCCGCGGGGCTGTGGATCGGGCTTGATGCCGCGACCGGACGCGATGATCTTGTGAAGTCAGTGCTTGAGGGCGTTGCATTTCGCGCTGCAGAAGTACTCGATGTGCTTGGAGCAGCGCCGAACCGCATCATGTCAGTTGATGGCGGGCTGACCAGATGCGACTATTTCCTGCGCTTCCTGGCAACGATTTCGCAGCGGCGCCTGACAGTGCCGGACATTGCAGAACTCACGGCTTTTGGCGCGGCGCAACTGGCGGCCAAGGCACTCGGTGAGCCTGTCATTGGAACGGGGACATCAGCGCCAAGGCAGGTGGAACCCGAGAACGGCAATCCGCAGTGGCGAGCCCTGTTTACGGAGGCGCGAAAACGGTCGTCCGGGTGGCGACAGGACGAAACGTAACAGCAGACGCCTAGGCCTCAGGCTCTTCAGTTTCCGCCACGGCAATTTCCACGCCTGCAAGCTTCAGGGCGCTCTCCAACCCGGCCTCGGGGCGCTTGTCGGTAATCAACAGGTCAACTTCCTCCGGACGGCAGACATGGAACAGCGCGTTGCGCTGCAATTTCGTTGAGTCTGCCAAAACCGTGACATGGCGCGCCGAACGGATCATGGCGCGCGATACGTAAGCCTCCTCGGCATTGAAATCCATCATGACGCCAGTGACACCCACACCGCTGACACCGATCACGGCATGATCTACGGCCACATGCTGGATCTGCTCAATGGTTTGCGGACCAAGCAGCTCATAGGCTTCGCCGAAATAGCTGCCGCCCAGGAGATGGATGGGGCTGCGGTCGGCTGCGGACCACATTTCATGGGCGATGAGCGTCGAATTGGTAATCACGGTGAAACTGCCGCGCTTTGCCAGTTCTTCGGCGAAGAAGATCGTCGTCGTGCCGCAGTTTATGAGCAGGCTTTCCCCGCCCTTGAAGCGTGCCGCCGCAGCCCTGGCGATTCGTATTTTCTCCATCCGGGCACTGGCGCGCCGTTCCGCCAGGGGGCTTTCACGCATGGCCAGTGGTGCCTGAACGGCAGTGGCACCCCCGTGAATTTTGCGCAGCAGGCCATTCTCGGACAGGACCGAGAGATCGCGCCGCACAGTTTCCCTTGATGTATCAAGGAGTACTGCCAGATCCTCAACCGCTACCCTGCCCTTTTCCTGGACAAGGTCGATGATCCGCTTGTGCCGTTCAGATGGCTTCATGGGAAGTTACATATTGACCGTTTAGTCACTCTATGGCATCCAAAAATGACTATACGGGCACTCCATTGACATTCCTATGCTGAAACACTTCCCAAAACTTTCAGGCGCCGTCAATGCCGCGACCGGTGGCGGATCATGACGGGCGATGGTGCCATTCAGGCACTGCTGGCGGGTAGCTATGTCGATAGCCAGACCGGCGCGATGGTCGGCGTCAAGACCAGAAGCCTGGTGATCGAAAACAGCCTTGCCGGCATGGAGGGCGAGCTAATCAAGGCGCTCGGCATGGGCCGGCACCTTGCGGTCGTCAGCGATGCGCAAACCCATGCGGCGCTGGGGCGGCGCGTTGAACGGAGCCATTCCGGCACATACACGATTACCAGTGTCATTCTCCCCGGCCATCCCCACCCCGATGACAGGACGGTCGAGGCCGTGCGAACTGCGACGGCAGCCGCTGACGGCATCATTGCCGTTGGCTCAGGCACCATCAACGATCTCTGCAAATACGCGGCTTCGGTCGACAACAAACCCTATGCGGTCTTTGCGACGGCGCCATCAATGAACGGTTATACCTCCGCCAATGCGGCGATCACCGTGCGCGGCCACAAGATGTCGCTTGCAGCGCGAGTGCCGGCCGGCGCCTTCTTTGACCTCAAGGTTCTTGCCGGGGCCCCTGCCCGTCTCATCCGCGCGGGTCTGGGCGACAGCCTGTGCCGGTGCACGGCGCAGGCTGACTGGTTGTTGTCCCATCTCCTGTTCGGAACAGACTACCGGCTGTTGCCCTTTGACCTGTTGGCGAAGGACGAAGCGCCCCTGTTCGATAATGCTGCTGCGCTGGTCTCAGGCGATCTTGAGATCATGCGCAACCTCGTGCGCACCCTGGTGCTGGCTGGTTTCGGCACCGCCATCATTGGACACAGCCAACCCGCCAGCCAAGGCGAACATCTTATCAGTCATTACCTCGACATGTTCGAGTCGCCCTCAAGGCCGCTGGTCTTCCATGGCGAGCAGGTTGGTGTAACGACGCTGTCGATGGCAAGGTTGCAGCAGAAGATGATGGAGCGTGCACCGCTTGTTCACGCCGAGACCATCAGCGAGGATGATTTCATCAAGCGCTATGGCACGGAACTGGGCGCATCCTGCTGGGCGCAATTCGAAACCAAAAGGCTGACGCCAGAGCGTGCCAACGCGCTCAATGAAACCATCCGGGGGCAATGGACTTCCATCTGCACCAAGCTCGATGCGGTCATGCTGGCACCCCACTATCTGGAGTCCGTGCTGAAGGCCGCCGGAGCACCCACAACACCGGAGGAGATTCACTTGCCGCGCCCCGTCTATGATCTCGCCCTCTTCCATGCGCGCGATATCCGAAACCGTTTCACGCACCTCGATCTCGCCATGGCAACAGGAGAGCTGCGAGGCCTCGTTCCCAGCCTCTAACCATGTCACTTGAGTGGCCCAGCACGGGCTACAAGTCATTTCACTTCGCCCCTGCAATCGGGGTTCCGACGACGGAGACACTGATGGATTTCATCTTCATGCTGACCCGCCAGGACCAGACGGTCAGCGATTGCCTGCGTCTCTATGACCAGATCCGTCCGGTTGGCCTTGCGCATGTGGGCTTCAAGGATGTTGGCGTTGATGCGGCGACACTCCGGGACCTCACACGTGCAATCCATGCCGAAGGTGCCACCTGCTACATGGAAGTTGTTTCGACCAGCCCGGAAGCCGCCCTCAATTCGGCGCGCGTCGCGGTGGACCTCGGCGTCGACCGGCTGCTGGGCGGCACGGACGTGGAGGCGATCATGCAGATCACGGCCGGGTCGCAGACGTCTTATTACCCGTTCCCCGGCTTCCCCAAGGGCCACCCCACCAAGCTCGGCGGCACCGCAGATGACGTCACGTCTCACTGCCGCAGCTTCATGGCCAAGGGTTGTAGCGGCTGCGATATCCTGGCCTATCGCGCCACCGAGGCCGACCCGATCGAACTGGTGAAGGCCGCGCGGCGCGGTCTCGGCCAGGGCCATCTCATCGTGGCTGGGTCTGTTGCCAGTGCCGCGCGCATCGCGGACATCGCCAAGGCCGGAGCCGATGCCTTCACCATCGGCACGGCGGTCTTTGACGGTTCCTATGCACCGCGCATGGGCTCGATCCTTTCCCAGCTTGAAGCGGTGCTCAAGGATTGTGAAGCAACAGCGAGCCGACACTGATGCCGTCCGGAAGCGGAAGTTCCATGCACTTCGGCCTGGACAAGGTCACGCATTCCCTCACCTGTCGAAAGCCACGGGATGAGATGGCCAAGGTGCTTTCAGCGCTGCCGGTCGATGTCCTCATCGCGCCTCCGGACAGCGCCACATTGCGATCACACCCCATGACCCCATCTGGAGACTGACATGAAAGACGAAGCCATCCGCAAACAGATCATCGACACCTGCATCTACATGAACGACCGGGGCGTGAACCAGGGCACATCCGGAAACATCAGCGTGCGAACGGACGGCGGCTTCCTCATCACGCCTTCAGGCGTGCCCTACAATGAGATGCAGCCGGAAGACATTGTGTTCATGCAACTCGATGCTTCGCACAAGGGACCACGCAAGCCATCGACGGAGTGGCGCTTCCACCGTGACATCATGGAGAAGAAGCCCGAGGTTGGCGCAGTCATTCACCTGCACTCCATGTTCTGCACGTCTCTTTCCATCCTGCGACGCGAGATTCCGGCCGTGCATTACATGATCGCGGCGGCTGGCGGACCTTCGGTTCCCTGCGTTCCCTATGTCACCTGGGGAACCCAGGAACTCGCAAACTACATCCTCGATGCCCTGAAGGACCGCCACGCCTGCCTTCTCGCCAATCA
>CAZUKI010000103.1:0-4987 GCA_964620785.1 uncultured Aestuariivirga sp. | reverse complement strand
TGCAACAGGTCGCCGGGATCCTTCGCGGCCTTCACCTGGAAATCAACCGCGGCGAAGTATTCGTGCTGGCGGTCGGCATCACCTGAAATCGCCGCATTATAGGCCGGAGTCCTGTAGATGCTGTGCAAGGTCACGGGTGCTGCCACCAAATCGCGGAAGGCATCGAGCGCCCTGGCGACTGGGGCAATGTTCGGCCACAAGTCCCTTGGCGGATAGCGGTTGAGGCCATAGGCAGGGCTCGATGGCATGCTGTTCTCGCGGCCACGGAAGAGGAATTCCTTGTGGGAGAAATGGCGCAGGCCAAGACCGGCGATGAACTGCCTGAAGCCCTCGTGATCGAAAGCAAGCAAGGCCTCTTCGCGGGCAAGCCAATCGCCATCACCAGCAACAATGCAGCGTGCCAGCCTGTAGGCGTCATTGATTTTCTCGGCATAGAGATCAACCCGCGCCGGCCCATTGTAGACACGCGCGAAGGCGTGCCAGTCACAGGCCTTCAGCGCCGGGAAAAGAGTTTCGCTCTGGCAGAAATCGAAAAAGCCGAGAACTTGCGCCCTCTGGCTTCGGCCGAAGGCGCGGAAGACACTGCTCGCATCCGGGTAGCCGATCTTGCCATGATTGGACCCGAGGATCTGCGGCCCTCCGAAACTTGACGCCCGGCAGGCAGCCTCCTTGCCGGCAAGTTTTACTGCCAAGGCAAATGCCTGATACTCGGCAACCTGAGAACCGTGGAACGTCTGCCAGTCGCCACCTGGCGTCCGAAAACGATGCTGCGTCCAGCTTGCACCAACAGTTCCACCGCGGCCGCCGAATTCAAAGTGCTCGTCAAAGCGCGCCGGATTTTCCCGGCCCCACTCCTCCCACAACTTGTGGCACTCGAGGCGCAGCACGGGCCTGCCCCGGACAAAAGGCAGGTCAGCACTCTCGACGCACCACACGGCAAGGGCAGCCTCCGGGGCGACACCACTCTTAATAGATACCTTCTTCAGCAACGCACCGATGTGCTGCCAAGCCCCGGCGAGGATTCTGCCGTCTGCAATTACTGGTTGCACGTTTGCCGCTCGGGAGAGCGCAAGCCTGCCTTTGCGAAGGCGCTGATCATCCTTGAATGTCATGGCTGTGTAGTGATCCGCCTGCACCATGCTGCACCATTAACCACATGGGGAGCTATGTTTAGGTTAATGAGTGGTTAAGTGACATAATTGACAGTACAACTTGTCAACCTTAATTGGGGCTGTCAGCAGTGGGAGAAGTGCTGGCGGTTGTTCCGGGGTCATCGGTGCAACTTTAAGTGCCCTAGCCTGACTTGGGGATAGCAGGTGGGTTTGGCATGCGGCGGGTCTTCTCCGGTGGAGATGCGTTATGGACGACGCGAGGCCGAGGGCACTATCCCCCATTGGTTTATTTCAGGACGGCGCCAGGCCTCGCCAGGCGCGACGGCGCGGCGCTGGCCGGGGTTACCGTTCAACCCATTTGCCAGAACATGTCGTGCTGCAACTGAAGTCGTGGGAGCGGACATCCCTGGCCGGCAGTGTCTTTGATTATCTGGTCTATCTTGGCTCGATCATTCTATTCGCCGCCGCCTGCGTGACATTGTGGAGCTACAGCACGATCGCCGGCGTTGCCGCATATGTGCTCTGCCTGATCCTGATCGCGCGTCAACTGCGCGCCATCGAACTGATGGTGCATGATGCCTCGCATTGGTCATGGGACCGCGAGAACAAGGTCTTCAATGACAGGATGGCAGACATCTGTGTCGGCTATCCGCTGATGAGCACCACGGCCGCCTATCGCAAAGGCCATTTCATTCATCACGGCACGTTCGCAGGCGAGCAGGATCCCTGCAGGCGCCGGTTCGCCGCCATGGGTCTGGGCCATATCGACCTGTCAACGAAATGGGCCATCACGAAGGCGGTGCTGCGCTGGCTGCCAGCCTATAATCTTGCTTATTATCACGAGATCGGCAGCAAGACCTGGAGCATGGTCCTGCAATGGGCGCTGTGGCACCTGATCGTCCTCGGCCTGCCACTTGCAATCTTCTTTGGACCGGCACAGGCCGCCCTGCTCTGGCTGCTGTTCTGGTTTGTACCAATGTTCACCAGCCTTCCGGTGCTGCGCTCAATCGCCGAAGCCGAGGAACATGACTATGAGCGCGGTGATACAGAGTTTGATGCGACCTTCACCAACGATGGCTTGATCCATCACCTCCTCTGGCATCCGTGGAATGACGCCTATCATCAGGTTCACCATCTCTATCCAAACATCTCGCAGCGTCTGCACCACAAGGTCCACAAGCTGCTCATGCAATACGACGAAAAATACAAGGCGGGCCCCATTCGGACCCACACGTTGCAGAAAGTGCCGCTGACGCGCTAAGGCAGTCATGCGCGCGGGCATAGTTCCCGAACCCGTGCGTGAGGCCTTTCACAAACCTGGTGTTGATTCATGAGCACTTTGCAATTCCGGTGCGAACCGGAACTCTTCACGACTTACCCTGCCCTTACCGTCTATGCTGTCCGCGTGAGTGGGATGAAGGCGGCGCTGGCGCGCGGCAACGCAGCGCAGGTTTTGCGCGAGGCCATCAATTCCTGCCAGGTCGATCCGGAGAAGGTGACAGAAACACCCGCTGTCGCAGGGTGGCGTGAAGCCTATGGCCTCATGGGCGTCAAGCCATCGAAGTTCCGCTCCAGCGTCGAGGCCCTGCTCCGGCGCGCCTCGAAGCGTGCCGAACTTGAACTGCCCATCGCCTCCGTCAATCTCTACAACGCCTGTTCCATCGCACATCAGGCGGCACTCGGCGCCTATGATGTTGCCAAGCTCCCGGATGCGCCACTTGTACTCAGGCGTGCACGCGTTGCGACGGACAAGTTTGATCCGCTCGGCGCCGAGGCATCTGCATTTCCGATCACGCAGAATCTTGTCGTCTATGCTGCAGGCGATGATGTGCTGTGCTGGGGCTTCAATTCCCGTGACAGCAAACTTTCAGCACTGGACGAGAATTCGGATGTCGGCGTGTTCTTCGCCGAGGCGGCAATGCCGCAGCAGCAGGCGCCCGCACATGATGCGCTGGTCATGCTGAAGGAACATTTTCAATCATGGGGTGCAGACTGCAGCGAGATCGCGCGCAGCACGAGCGCCGCACCAGGCTTCGCCATATAAATACAGATGTAGCTGGACCAAAAAGAATGGGGAGCTTCCGGCGCGGAAGCTCCCCATCACAAACCGGCTTCCGGGTACGCAGTACCCAATCCCGGAATACCTTGACACTTCCCCGCTCGGGAAACGCGTGTCGTTGAAGCAAGGTAACAACAGTTGGTTTCGAAAGCGTTTCTGCAAAACGCCTTTGTAAAAACAAGCTTTAACAGTTGGTTACACGCCTGTGCAAGGCTGACGCACAATGCCAGATTTTGCTCGCAAAGGGGTTGTGTTCCATGACATTGACGACTAGATAGCTGCCACGGACTGACGCGGGATGGAGCAGCCCGGTAGCTCGTCAGGCTCATAACCTGAAGGTCGTTGGTTCAAATCCAGCTCCCGCAACCACTCTGCAGTGCACAGGATGTGCTGCCTGAAGCGCCGCCCTCACGGGTGGCGCTTTTGTTTTTCAACATGCGGCCTGCTGTTTGTGATTTTTGTTTGCGGCACATGGTGCGCCGAGCGCGTGAGAGTTGTGCCCTCACGCATGACGGCGAGACGACGGCGAACAAGATCATGTGGATCGCGACACATGGACGAACTGCCGATTGTTTTCGATGTGACTCCGGATTTTCACGTCACTGGTGATCGCCACCACGGCATGCCCATTGCGCCGCGCGAACACAATCATGAGTTGATCCGTGTACGAATGAATTGCCTTGATCCGTTTTCAACCAATCGGCAAGTCCGTTGCACGGCTGAGCACAACCGAACGGTGAAGTGCACGGCGCCAATCGCTCGAAACTGAGCCATCCTATCGTGCGATATTACTCCTAGAAAGCGACCATCTAAAGTTGCATTCACTGCCGCGGACGGTGCTGTTATTGTTAACAGCCCAATTTTAGACAAAACTTTGACAAAACTTTCCGGTTCGTGGTAAGGCTTCGTTAAGGTTCCTGTTCTGCGTTCGA
This sequence comes from uncultured Aestuariivirga sp., assembly GCA_964620785.1. Classification (GTDB taxonomy): domain Bacteria; phylum Pseudomonadota; class Alphaproteobacteria; order Rhizobiales; family Aestuariivirgaceae; genus Aestuariivirga. The sequence continues at coordinate 884 of CAZUKI010000103.1, read as the reverse complement.
GCACAGGAATACTTGCGGGTTCCGAGGCAGGGGCAAATTCGTCCCAGGAACAAGATTGTGGATCTCTGGGCTCCCCGACTTGGGAGTCTGCGTATGTATTTGTGAGATCAGGTATTTCTCATTGTTGGCGTGAGCGTTTGGCGGGCACCCAGTCTGTAAAATGGGGTACGCCACATGTCCAAGAATTCACGCTCGTCAGAGAGTCTCAACGCCCTTCGCGGCAAAATTGACACACAAAACAAAGTAAGTTCACCGAGGCTTAGCTCTCGCTTCTGGCACAGGGCGTTCCTGGCGACCATCCTCATTACCCACAATCCCTTGATGGTCTCCATTCCATCAGCGACGGCATCGATTTCACCCGCAACTTCGGCGAGCATTCCGCAACGCGCCCAGCTACTGAATGCCAGCGCCTACAGCTCGCTTCTGGCGGATGGCCAGGGAACGGCAAAGACCTCCCAGGAAAATCTAGTTCAGGTTGCAGGTCTCAATAGCGGCCTCGGCGGTAACCGGGGGTCAAGAAGCAACAACGGCGGCGGCAAGAGCAAATCTGAATCAGCCGGTGGCGAACAAGGCGGCAAACAAGGCGGCCGCGGCGGCGAGAACGGTGGCGGTAGCGAAAATGGTGGCGGTGGCCAGAACGGTGGCGGCAGCCAGGCCGGCGGTGATGGCGATGGTGATACTGGCAAGGTCGGCGGCGGCCGGACCGGGAACAAGGCGAGCAATCGGGGTGAAGGCGAAGGTGACAGCGGCACGGCCACTGATGCCGGCGGCAAGACGGGAGCCAAAGTTAGCAAAGTAAGCAAGCCTGGCGACGGAGACGGCGACGGTGACGGAGACGGCGACGGAGACGGCGACGGTGACGGAGACGGCGACGGAGACGGCGA
>CAZUKI010000102.1:4911-9304 GCA_964620785.1 uncultured Aestuariivirga sp. | reverse complement strand
TCAAGGTTGAGCGGTCACACTTTCATCAAACTGCATGCCGGGCAAGGGCCGCAATACGCTTCAACCGTGCGCTTCGCCGTTGCCATCTGCCTCGGTGATGTGTTCAACCGACACCACATGCTCATCATCAGCGGTATCGAAGACGATGACGCCCTGTGCCGACCGTCCGGTCTTGCGGATGTCATTGACCGGGCAGCGGATCATCTGGCCCTGATCGGTTACCAGCATGATCTCGTCATTTTCTTCAACAGCGAAGGAAGCAACCAGCGGCCCATTGCGGTCATTGACAGCCATGGCGGTGATGCCTTTGCCGCCGCGGCCTGATACGCGGTACTCATAGGCCGACGTGCGCTTGCCATAGCCGTTTTCGGAGATCGTCAGGATCACCTGTTCTGCCGCGCTCATTTCGGCATAGCGTTCCTGCGATAGCACCGTATCGGCCACGGCATCATCTTCCTCGCCGTTGCCTTCATCACCGGCGACAGCCCTGCTCATCTTCACGAAGGCGGCACGTTCCTGCGCCGTCGCCTCGAAGTGCTTGATGATCGACATGGAAATGAGCTTGTCGCCGTCGTCCAGGCGGATGCCGCGCACGCCATCCGAGGCACGCCCCTTGAACACGCGGATGTCGCTCATCTCGAAACGGATGCATTGCCCCTGTGCCGAGGTCAGCAGCACATTGTCCTGTTCCTGGCAAAGATCGACGCCAATGATGGCATCGCCATCTTCCAGCTTCATGGCAATCTTGCCGTTGCGGTTGATCTGCTCGAAGTCCTCAAGCTCATTGCGCCGGACATTGCCGGATTGCGTTGCAAACATCAGGAATGGCTTTGCGGCGCCCTCGGCGATCTCCGGCAGTGGCAGTATGGTTGTGATCCGTTCGTTCTGCGACAGCGGCAGAATGTTGATGAGAGCCTTGCCGCGCGATTGTGGATTGCCCTGCGGCAAGCGCCAGACCTTCATGCGATAGACCATGCCTTCCGACGAGAAGAACAGCAGCGGGGTGTGGGTGTTCGCCACGAACATCTTGGTGACGAAATCCTCTTCGCGCACCGCGGCCCCGGCCCTGCCCTTTCCGCCACGGCGTTGGGCCCGGTAGGCCGATAGCGGCACTCGCTTGACATAACCCGCGTGGCTTACCGTCACGACCATGTCCTCGGACTGGATCAGGTCCTCGTCCTCGACTTCGCCCTCGTTGTCGACGATTTCGGTGCGCCGCGGCGTTGCGAAGTCAGTCTTGATCTGGGCAAGTTCCGTTTTGATGATGGCCCGGATGCGCTCACGCGAACCCAGAATCTCGAGATAGTCCTTGATCTCGCGCGCCAGCTTCTCGAGTTCTTCGGTGATTTCCTCGAGACCAAGTTGCGTCAGGCGCTGCAGGCGCAGGTCAAGGATGGCACGCGCCTGTTCATCCGACAGGCGGTAGGTGCCGTCGGCCTTCAGCCTGTGGCGCGGGTCGGCGATGAGTGCGATCAGCGGCTCAAGCTGGCGTGCCGGCCAGTCGCGCTTCATCAGCGCCTCACGCGCCTCCGTTGCATCCTTCGATGCGCGAATAAGCCTGATCACTTCGTCGATGTTGGCAACCGCAATGGCAAGTCCCACCAGGACATGGGCCCGCTCACGCGCCTTTTTCAGCAGGAACTTGGTGCGGCGGGTAATGACCTCTTCGCGGAAGGCAATGAAATGCGTCAGCAGATCGAGGAGTGTCATCTGCTCTGGCCGTCCATTTGCCAGCGCGATGTTGTTGACACTGAAAGACGACTGCAGCGCCGTAAAGCGCCAGAGCTGGTTGAGCACGATCTCTGGCTCGGCGTCGCGCTTGATCTCGATGACGACCCGCATGCCTTCGCGGCTCGACTCATCGCGAATGTCGGAGATGCCTTCGATGCGCTTCTCACGCACCAGTTCGGCGATCTTCTCGATCATCTGCGCCTTGTTGACCTGATAGGGAATCTCGCTGACGACCAGCGCCTGACGATCCTTGCGGACGTCCTCGACCTCGACGCGCGCCCGCATGATGATTGATCCGCGCCCCGTTGCGAAGGCGCTCTTGATGCCGGCCCGGCCCAGGACAATGCCGCCGGTGGGGAAATCCGGTCCCGGAATGATGGGAAGAAGCTCTTCGAGGGTAATCTCCGGCTTGTCCATAACCGCCAAAACGGCATCAATCACCTCTGCGAGATTGTGCGGCGCCATGTTGGTCGCCATGCCGACGGCGATGCCGCCCGCGCCGTTCACCAGCAGGTTGGGATATTTGGCCGGGAGAACCGTGGGTTCCTGCCGTTCGCCGTCATAGTTGGGCTGGAACTCGACCGTGTCCTTGTCGAGGTCATCGAGCAGCGGCATGGCGGCCTTGTGCAGCCGCGATTCGGTGTAGCGCATGGCCGCGGGCGGGTCGCCGTCCACCGAGCCGAAGTTCCCCTGCCCGTCGATCAGCAGCAGCCGCAGCGAAAAATCCTGCGCCATGCGCACCAGCGCATCATAGATCGCGCTGTCGCCGTGCGGGTGATAGCGGCCCATGACATCGCCGACAGTGGTGGCGGATTTGGAATACCTCTTGTCCGGCGTCCTGCCTGCTTCATCCATCGCAAAGAGGATGCGGCGGTGAACCGGCTTCAGGCCGTCGCGCACATCGGGCAAGGCCCGCGACACGATCACCGACATGGCATAGGACAGGTAGCTGGTCCGCATCTCCTCTTCGATGGAGATGGGCGCAACACCCTGCGGATTGACCGGCGGCAAGCCGCCGGATTGATTGTTCTCGTCGCTCAAGAAAAAGCCCGCTCTCAAGTCATCGGCGGGGGCCAGGAGCCTGTCTGCCGAATCCAGCAAAAACCATAGGCTTTCCGCGCCTTATCGGCAAGGAAAGCCTATGGTTAGAGGGGCCTTTTCAGGCCCTATTTTCGGGTTTTTTGGGCCTAGATCCGCTGCAGCCAGAGGCCGCCGCCGGAATAGGTTCCATTGCCGCCGGAAAGGTTGGCGCAACGGCGCTTTCCGCCGAGCCAGCGGTTCCACGCCACGCAGAAGGAATTGCCTTTTACGACCCAGATGCCGCTGTCGCGCTTGCCCTTGCTGGTCACCCCGGTGATGACCCCATTGGAACGCAGCGAAACGGTCATGTTGACGAGCCCCATGACACTGACGGAGTAGCGGCCGGGAGCGAGCTTGCGCAGGTCCTGGGTGCCGAGCGACTCGTCAGCGAAAGAGGGAACGGTTAGAGCGCACAGGAGGAGCGCCGTGATGAGCGGTGTCTTCATGGTCTATAGCCTTCATTGTTCGGCACCCCGGCTCACGCAATTGGCCAGTGGCAAGGACGCCGCATCGATCTACTAACTTAGAAGCAAACCCGTTGCGCGAAAGTATTGAACTTTCGGAAGATTTGCCGGTTCAGGTTAAGCATGGGCCGCACAAGCCTTGGCAGCCCCGCCGCTTTTGTTGCACTGCACAAAGCCCGGAAATACGGAAAGATTATGGCAAAAGCAATAGCTTGGCTGAGTTAGCCACAGCTATTTGCCTGGGAATTGCTTCCGGGTATGGCTAACTTATTGTATTGTAGAGTTAATCTTGGATTCTGATACCCTTGGTGTGGGTCAATCCAGCCTGGCGAAACGCTGCCATGCCGCAACCCCCGTGGCTCACGCGCGGTCCTCACGCTAAGCCGCCGGGCCATGGCGGCACGGCACCATCTTGCGGGAATCGCTCTGGTAGCGGCATCGGCGCTTCTCTGGAGCTTTGGCGGCACCATCGCACGCTATATCTCGATTGAAGGCTGGACAGTCGTGTTCTGGCGTTCCTTGTTCGCCATCGCCTTCCTTCTGGGTTTCCTTCTGCTCAAGGAAGGCCCGCGCCAGACTCTCAGGCAATTTACCAGCATGGGCTGGCCGGGCCTGGCCGTTGCCTGCTGCTTTGCCGGCGCCTCGACTTCCTTCGTCATCGCCCTTTCCTACACCACCGTAGCCAACATCCTGCTGATGCAGGCCGGCGTGCCGCTTCTTGCCGCCCTGATGTGCTTCCTGCTTTTCAAGGAGCAGGTCAGCCTGCCAACCTGGCTCGCCATCGCCGCGGTGATCGCCGGTGTCTTCGTCATGGTCTCGGAAACACTGACCGGCAAGGTTTCCCCCATTGGGGATGGCCTGTCCCTGCTGATCGCCATGCTCTTTGCCACCGCGACCGTGCTGACGAGACGCCACCACGAAGTGCGCATGACGCCTGCCGTCACTCTTGGCATCCTGATTGCCCTGTGTGCTGCAGCAGTCATGGGCGGCGCCAAACCTGTGTCCCAGACAGACTTCCTCTGGCTGGTGGCTTTTGGGGCTCTCAACCTTGGTGCAGGGCTTGCCGCTTTTGCCCTCGGCGCCCGCCTCGTTCCGGCGGCAATGGCGGCACTCGTCGG
>CAZUKI010000102.1:0-4811 GCA_964620785.1 uncultured Aestuariivirga sp. | reverse complement strand
AGCAGGATCTCCGGCAGGGCAAGGCGCAGGCGAATGCGGCTGAGGAGCTGAAATTTCGTTGCACCCATCGCCTGCCCGGCCTCGATGAGTGCCGGATCGACCTTCTGCAGGCCAAGTGCGGTGTAGCGGATTGCTGGAACAATGGCGAAGGCAACCACTGCAATCATGGCCGTGAAGTCGCCGACGCGGAACAGCATGACCGCCGGCATGAGATAGACAAAGGACGGCAGTGTCTGCAGCGTATCGACGATCACCTGCACCACTTGCCAGAGGCGTGGCCGGTCAAACGAGAGAATGCCGATGGGAATGCCAAGCAGGCATGCGAAAATCACCGACACACCACAGAGATAGACGGTGATCATCGCCTTTTCCCACTGGCCAGTGGCAGCGATGAGAAAGGACAGCGCTGCAACGAGCAATGCAAGGCGCCAGCCACCGAGCGTGTGGCCAAGCACGGCCAGCAGGATGACGACACCGGCCCACGGCAGCGACACCATCAGCCGTTTGAGCGGCACCAGCACGTTGAGCAACACTGCGTTCTTCAGTGCCTCCAGTGTGTCGAAGTAATTGACGTTGATCCATTGCACGATGCCCGAAAAGAAGTTTCCGGTAGACACATGCAAGCTCTCGGGCACCTGCTGGACGGCCGGAACAAGCTCTGCAAGAACAATGGACAGCACGCACACCGCAAGTGCAGCCACGAAATGCGGCTGGCGCTGCCAGAAACCAAGGCCAGAGCGCACGGCTTGCGGCACCGACAACCTGTCGGAGGCACGCTGGCTCAGGCGATCGAGCACCAGGGCCAGCGCGACGATGGCAAGGCCTGCCTCGATCCCTGCCCCGATATCGAGCCGCCGCAGCGCTGCAAGGACATCAAATCCAAGGCCGCCGGCGCCAATCATGCTGGCAATGATCACCATGTTGAGGGAAAGCATGATCACCTGGTTCACGCCCACCATCAGGGTCTGGCGGGAGGCGGGCACCAGCACGCGCCACAGCGTCTGGCGCTGCGTGCAGCCTACCATCCGTGCCAGGTCATGGATTTCTGGCGGCACACCCCTGAGGCCAAGCAGCGTGATGCGGATCATCGGCGGCATGGAAAAGATCAAGGTGGCGACAATGGCCGCCGTTGGGCCGAAACCAAACAGCACAAGAATGGGCACGAGATAGGCAAAGACGGGAATGGTCTGCATCAGGTCGAGCAGTGGCGTGATGAGAAGCTCAAGCCGCGGCCAGCGATAGCTCGCCACGCCCACCAGCACGCCAAGTGCCACGGTAATCGGCGCGGCCACCAGGATGGATGACAGGGTCAGCATGGCGCTCTGCCACTGCCCGAACACCGCGATGAATACAAAACAGGCAGCGGCGAACACCGCAAGGCGCAGGCCGCCCGCCCAGTGGCCGAGGATGGCCGCAGTGAGGACCACGCCCCACCATGGGATCGGCGCCAGCAATTGCGTTGCCGAAGACCCCTGGCCGCTAAGAAAGCCCGTTGCCAACAGTGACAGCACCAGCCTGTAGGGCAGGTCGATGACCGCCGCGATGCCGCGCGTCAGTTCGGAGAAAGTGAAAAGGCCAAATGTCGCTTCGTTCAACAGCCATTTCATGAAGGCGCTGAACCAGGCCATCGCCGGGATGGTCCAGCCACGCGGATAGACCTGCGCCCAGTTCTGGAACTGCGGACCGGCAAGCCACAGCGCAAGAAGAACCAGAACTGCAAGGAGCAAAGGCCCTTGCCGCAGAAGCCGCGCGGAAAGGGCAGCGCTCATCCCTTGAGAAGCTCTGCCATGATTGCCTTGCGCGACACGCGGCCAGTGAGCTTGCCTTCGGCATTCGCCACGCCGATCCACTCCGTGCCATCGGAAAAGGCCTTCGCCGCCTCGAACAGCGTCGCGCGTTCCGGCACGACAATGGCCGGCGCCTTGCCCGACAACGGCTGGAGAATGCGCGCCACACGCACCACTTTGGTGCGCGGAACGTTCTCGGTGAACTTTGCCACATAGGGTGTTGCGGGCTTGAGAACGATTTCTTCAGGGCTTGCCGCCTGTTCGATCACACCATCACGCATCACCGCAATCCGGTCGGCAAGGCGCAGGGCTTCATCGAAGTCATGGGTGATGAAGACGATGGTTTTCTTCAGCGTGGACTGCAGGCGCAGGAACTCGTCCTGCATCTCGCGCCGGATCAGCGGATCAAGTGCCGAAAATGGTTCGTCGAGGAACCACAGTTCGGGTTCCACCGCGAGCGAACGCGCAATGCCCACGCGCTGCTGCTGGCCGCCGGAAAGCTGCCGTGGATAGAAGGCTTCCTTGCCGCGGAGCCCTACGAGTTCCACCATGGCCTGGGCGCGGGCAACCCGCTTGCCACGCTCCATGCCTTGGATGTCGAGCGGAAAGGCAACATTCTCGAGAACGGTGAGGTGCGGCAACAGCGCGAAGTTCTGGAACACCATGCCCATATGCTTGCGCCGGATATCAATCATCCGCTTGTCCGACGCCGCCAGCAGGTCCTCGCCCTTGAACAGGATCTGCCCCGCCGTGGGTTCGATCAGCCGCGACAGGCAGCGCACCAGTGTCGACTTGCCGGACCCGGACAGACCCATGATCACGAAGATCTCGCCGGGGCGAACCTCCATGTTCACGTCGCGCACAGCCGCTGTCATGCCTTGCGCCTGCATGGCCTCCGGCGTCAGGCGTGCCAGTGCTTCATGATCCTGGTGCGCTGGCGCCCCAAAGACCTTCCAGACATGCCGGCATGCGATCAGGGCGTCCGTCATCCGCGATGATGCCTCAGGCTCTTTGAAATGCGCTGGCGCTCCTGCAAGAGAGCGCCAGCATGAAATGTCACATGCGCAGGCAAGGCCTTAAGGCTTGATCCACTCCGACCAGCGGGCCTCGTTGGCGGCCATCCATTCGGCCACCACATCTTCCACCTTCTTGCCATCGAGATCGACCTTGGTGATCATCTGGCCCATCTCGTCATTGTTGATGGTGAAAGCCTTGATAGCCTTGTAGGCACCGGGCCACTTGTCCTTGAGGCCGGCCCAGCCCACCTTCCAGATTTCACCGAATGGCTTGCCGCAGTCATAGGCCATGTCGGGGTTGGAGCCCCACTTTGGATCGCTGTAGCATTCCTTGGTGTAGGGCGGAAACTCCACCCATTCGCCCTTGTACTTGGCCGGTGCCCAATGCGGCGCATAGATCCACAGCATGATGGGCGCCTGGCGTTGGTAGGCGCTTTCAAGTTCCGCGAAGAGCGCCGCATCGGTGCCTGCGTGGACCACCTCGAACGGCAATCCAAGCGCCTGCACGCGCTCATCGTCAAATCCTCCCCAGGTCACGGGCCCGCCAAGATAACGGCCCTTAGGCGCTGTCTCGGCGGTGGAAAATGCTTCTGCACAAGCCGGTTCCTTGAGTGCTTCCCAGTTTGGAAGGCCGGGGCACTTTTCTTTCATGTAGGTGGGATACCACCATTCCTCCTTGGCCTGCATGCCGGTCGGGCCAATGACTTCCGTCTTGCCGGTTGCCGTTGATGCATCCATGGCGTCGCGGCCCGTGGTCTCCCACATCTCCATGGCCACATGCAGGTCGCCGGTTTCGAGGCCCGCGAACTGCGCGAGATAGTCTGCCTGCACCAGTTCAACCGAGTAACCGGCCTTCTTCAGGATTTCGGCCATCAGGTTGGTTGTGATGAGCTGGCCGGTCCAGTCATGCAGCGTCAGCTTGATGGGATCGTTCGATTCGACGGCGAGCGCCGGCGTTGCTGCCACCACTGCCGCCAGTGCGGCAAAACCAAGCATTGCGGATTTCATACGGCCGAAACTCATATCGCAGTCTCCCTCGTGTTATGGGCAGACTTCACGCCACGGCCCGGATTTTGTCAATCTGGTGGCAAGCGACTTGATACCAGCGCCTGCGCCACTAGGTTGTGCATTGTCAGCACGCTGCTGACACACAACTGACGCCGGGCATCTATGCTGTGGCGCAATTGCTTTCGTTCCCGTTTTATTCTAGTGCAGCCACCATGCCCAACACCTCCGACAAGCGCGTCATCTCAATCCAGGGTGCCCGCGAGCACAACCTGAAGAATGTGTCACTGGAAATCCCCCGCGACTCGCTCACCGTGTTCACGGGGCTTTCCGGTTCCGGCAAGTCGTCACTGGCCTTCGACACGATCTATGCCGAGGGGCAGCGCCGCTATGTTGAATCGCTGTCGGCCTATGCCCGCCAGTTCCTTGAAATGATGCAGAAGCCGGACGTCGATCAGATTGACGGCCTTTCGCCTGCCATTTCCATCGAACAGAAGACCACCAGCCGCAATCCGCGCTCGACGGTTGGCACCGTCACTGAGATCTATGACTACATGCGCCTGCTCTTTGCGCGTGTCGGCATTCCCTATTCGCCCGCTACTGGCCTTCCCATCGAGGCCCAGACCGTGACCCAGATGGTTGATCGCGTCATGGCTCTGGAAACCGGCACGCGCCTTTACATCCTGGCGCCGATCGTCCGTGGGCGGAAGGGTGAATACAAGAAGGACCTGCAGGAGCTTCAGAAAAAGGGCTTCCAGCGCGTCAAGGTGGATGGCGCCTTCCATGAAATCGATGCCGCCCCTGCCCTCGACAAGAAATTCAAGCACGACATCGACGTTGTGGTGGACCGCGTCGTCGTTGGTCCCGACATGGCAACGCGCCTCGCCGACTCCTTTGAAACGGCGCTGAAACTCGCCGATGGCATTGCTGTTGCGGAGTTCGCCGACAAGCCGCTGCCGAAGTCGCAGACCTCCGAGGAAAGCGCCAACAAGAGCAAGAACGA
>CAZUKI010000101.1:0-9428 GCA_964620785.1 uncultured Aestuariivirga sp. | reverse complement strand
GCGGTTTTCGGGTGGTTTCGCGGGGGCGGCGGGAGTAGCCTTTGCCCATGCATTGCTACTTCATCGACCGCATCGAGACGCCCATCGGCACCATGGTCATGGTGGCGCGGGACGGTGCCGTGCTGCTTCTCGAATTTGGTGATGCCAAGGAGCGGGTGGCCCGAGAGATGCGCGCCCGCTTCGGCGATGTGGAACTGCAGCAATCGGAAAACCCCTTCGGCCTGTCTGATGTCATCCACGACTACTTTGCCGGCAATCTCCATGCCATCGACACGCTGATCACAGATGGCGGCGGCAGCGCGTTCGAGCGCGATGTCTGGAAAGAACTACGCAAGATTCCAGTGGGCACCACGGCCTCATATGGCGACATTGCCAAGATACTTGGCGATGTCGGGCTGTCGCGGGCAGTTGGTGTTGCCAATGCGCGCAACCCGGTGGCCATTGTCGTGCCCTGCCACCGTGTCATCGGCTCTGACGGAACCATGACGGGTTATGGCGGCGGATTGCATCGCAAGGAATGGCTGCTGCGCCACGAGGGTGCCTTGCTCATCTGAGCACGGTTCTGCACATCATTTTGACTTGGCATTGCAATACCCCGCACTTATCTCAGGGTGATGCGCAAGCGACCCAACCCCTATTATCAGGGCCCAGTCAGCGATCATTTTGACGGTGAGCGCTTTTTCGTTCCGGGCCACAAGCAAGACAAGTCACGCAAGGATCTCATGCGCATGGCGGGGGGCAGCCGCGCCAGGTGGCCGCGCCCCATTCCGAGCCCCTATGCCCCGAAGCCCGATGCGCACGTTGCGGGACTGCGCTCGACACTCATCGGCCATGCCAGCTTTCTCGTGCAGGCGGCAGGCCTCAACCTGCTCATTGATCCGGTCTTTGCAAGGCGCGCCAGCCCCTTCACCTTTGCCGGGCCGGTGCGCGCCAACCCGCCCGGCATTGCCCTTGATGACTTGCCGCCCATCCATGCTGTGCTCATCACCCACAGCCACTACGACCACATGGACAAGCAGGCGCTCCGCGCACTTGCTCGCCGGCACAGGCCAAGGTTCATCTGTCCGCTTGGCGTTGATGTCCTGCTCAGGCACCAGCGGGTTGCCGCGCCAGAAGTAACTGCGCTCGACTGGTGGGACGCGGCAGAGCTTGGCCCACTCGCGATCCATGCGGTGCCAACCTATCATTGGTCGGCACGGGGCCTTCGTGACCGGCGGCAGACCCTGTGGTGTTCCTTCGCCATCGCGACGCCCTCGGGCCTTCTCTATCACATTGGTGATACGGGCTATGGCGCAGGGCAATTCTCGAAACAGCTGCGTGACAGGCTGGGTGCGCCGCAACTCGCCCATATTCCGATCGGCGCTTATGAGCCGCGCTGGTTCATGAAGGATGCCCATGTCAATCCGGAGGAGGCGGTGCAGATCTTCCAGGACTGCGGCGCCGAACAGGCCATCGGCCATCATTGGGGCACGTTCCAGCTGACGCATGAACAGCATGACCAGCCGGAAAAGGACCTGGCACTGGCGCTTGCCGCGTCCGGCATTGCCAGTGGCCGCTTCCAGGCCTTCCGGCCGGGGCAGGTATTGGACGTTTAAGGTCGGTCCAGCGACCATTTCACGATGTCAATCAGCGGCTCGCAGCAAGCGAGGTGATTGGCATATAATCCTACTAGGAATATTTGTCAAGGTTTCTTCTTGGGCTTCTTGCGCGTGCGCAGCACATGCTCGTGCGCTGCGTCATAGAGCGCTGAATCGCGGAAGTTCTTGTGCCCCAGCACATGGCCCACCAGGATTAAGGCAGTGCGCGTAAGCTTTTCGGCACGGACCTTCCTGGCAATGTCGGCCAATGTGCCGTGGATGAACTGCTCGTCCGGCCAGCCGACGCGAAACGCCACCACGACCGGGCAATCGCCGCCATAATGAGGTGTCAGCGCGCGCTGGATGTGCGGGATGTTGCGGACCGAGAGGTGGATGGCTAGCGTCGCGCGGGACGCCCCCAGTTTTTCCAGTTCCTCGCCGGGCGGCATGGCGGAAGACTGCATGGAGGTGCGGGTCAGGATCACCGTCTGCGCCACTTCGGGAAGGGTGAACTCGGTCTTGAGCGCCGCCGCAGCGGCTGCGAAGGCCGGAACGCCCGGTGTCACGTCATAGGGAATGCCGAGGGCATCGAGGCGGCGCATCTGTTCGGCAATTGCTCCGTACAGGGAAGGATCACCGGAATGGACGCGTGCCACGTCCTCGCCAAGGTCATGGGCCGCCTTGATGTGGCTGATGATCTCGTCGAGGTGCATGGGCGCTGTGTCCATGACCTTTGCGCCGGTGGGTGCCGCCTTGACGATGGCTTCCGGCACCAGCGATCCGGCATAGAGGCAGACCGGGCATGACTGGATGAGTTTCAGCCCGCGCACGGTGATGAGGTCGGGTGCGCCGGGTCCGGCGCCAATGAAATGCACGGTCATCTGGCGTCCATCTTCCTTGCATAGCCGCGCGGCGTATAGGCATGGGTTGTTCCGTCACCGCGCGTGAAGGCCCTTGATTGTGACGAGCCCACAAGGACGATGGTCAACATGTCCACGGCCTCGGGCATGAACTGGTCAAAGCGGATGATCGTCACCTTTTCCTCCGGCCGTCCGAGACTGGAGGCAAGGATCACCGGCGTGTCGGGGTTACGGTGCGGGCGCAGCAGCGCAAAGGCCTTGATGATCTGGTCGGTGCGGCGGAGCGACCTCGGATTGTAGAATGCTGTGACGAAGTCGCCTTCGGCAGCAGCCTTCAGGCGGCGCTCGATTGTCTCCCACGGCGTAAGCAGATCGGAAAGTGAAATGCAGCAGAAGTCGTGGCCTATGAGGGCACCGGCGCGGGCGCTCGCCATCTGGAAGGCGGAAATGCCCGGATGGACTTCCACGGAAATGCGGCTTGGCTCTCGATCGATCAATTCATAGACAAGGGCCGCCATGGCGAAGATGGCGGGATCACCGGAGCAGACCAGCGCGACGCGCTTTCCCTCCCTGGCGAGTGCTATGGCTTTGCGGCAGCGCGCTTCCTCCTCGCCCAAGGGAAAGTCATGGCGCTGCTGGTTATTGCGCAATCTTTCAACCAGATCGAGATACAGCGAATAGCCAACCCAGTCGGTCGCCTGCCACAGTTCAGAATCGACAGCCGGTGTGATGGTGTCGCCGCTGCCGGGGCCGATGCCGATGATGGCGATGTGGCCGCGCCGCCGCCCGTCATGACGGAGAAGATCGCCGTGTTCCGCGGCCTCGGCGATGGCGATGGTGGCGCGCCGGCTCTTGGTCTTTGGCACCAGCAGCTTGCCGCGCGGGCCCACAAGGGCAAGTGCTGCGGCTTCGGCGACGCTCGGCGTGCCAACTTCCTTTTCGACAATCGCCGATGGATTGGCGAGGCGCGGTATTTCGCGCTTCAACTGTTCTGCCGTGAAATAGAATACGTCGCCGTACTGGTTGACGGCTGGCTCGTCCTCCTTCACGTCAATTGAGCCGTAGCGGAATATCGACTGCGCGGCGATGTTGTGCGTCGCGAGAGTTTCGTCGAGCAGGGCCTTCACCTCGGCCGGGTCAGTGCCGCGCTCGCAGCCGATGCCAACGGCCAGCGTCCAGGGGTGATAGACGAGGTGGTGGGAATCTCCCGGGGTGCGATGGATCGTCGTTTCCTGCGTGACAGCTTCGCCCCGCAGGCGCGCCGCCGCTGCCGCCTTGTGATCGCTCTGGTTCGACAGGGATGCGGCATATGGTTCATCCAGCGCTTCACCGAACATCACGTCGCTCGCCGTGGTGATGGCTGCGGTGCCATGTGTGATGGCGGAAATCTTCCTTGCCAGGTCGTTGGCGCCGTGATGCCCGCCGAGCAACGGCACGACGGCTGAGCCATCTTCCGCCACGGCAATCACAGGTGGCTCGCTCAGCTTGTTTCTCAGAAGTGGTGCAACGGAACGTATCAGGATGCCTGCGGCGCAGACTCCGATGACGGCGTGAGTTGCCCGGAAAGCATGGGCGATGGCCTGCGTGGCGCTTTCGAAATGCTGGTCACAACCAGCGAGGCCTGTGGGTCCGTGGATCAATCCGCCGATGGATGCCTTGATCTTCTGCGCTAGCGGAAGCGCCGAGGGGCCTAGAACGACGATTGCGATCTGGCGTTTCATGCGCTCAGGCCCTGACGATGATGGTCGTGAAATAGGGCAAGGAGTCACCGGAAATCTTCGAGACTGCTTCAATCGTCTGATCCTGCCGGGTTGCGTGAGTGACGGCCATTGCCCTGTCCAGCAGTTGATGCGCGGCGAGAACCCGCTTCACCTTGCCGAAGTGGCGACCCACCTTGATGATGGCGGCGGACTGTGCGGATGCCAGTTCGTGGCCGAGTGCCGCCTCATCCATCGTCGCAGGGAGGATCTTCAAGACATCGTCTCTGGCGCAAAGCGGGCTGGCGAGAGCGGCGGCGCAGGCGGTGATCGAAGTCACGCCCGGTACCACAACTGTTTGGTAACGCGCGGCGAGGCGCTCGAACACATACATGAAACTGCCATAGAAGAAGGGATCACCCTCGCAGAGCATGACGACGTCGCTCCCCGCATCGAGCCGGGCAGCAATCAGTGCGGCGGCGTGGTCATAGGCCTGCTGGCCCAACTCGCGCTCCGGGCGCATGGGCATGTCGATCGCCAGTTCCTCGACGTCATCGGCAAAGAATGGTGCGGCAATGGCGCGGGCCGTGCTGTCGCCGCCATTGGCGGCAAGATAGGCAATGACCTTGGCCGTGGAGACAAGCCGCCAGGCCTTGACCGTCATGAGTTCAGGATCACCGGGGCCCACGCCCACGCCATAAAGTGTGCCGCTCATGGTTTCACGGCCCGCCACTGGGTGACCGCCATGCGGGGCCGCATGGCCCGGTAGGCGCCAAGTTTCGACAGATGCGAGACATCAATGCGCACGAGGTCGCCACCGTGCTTTTCCTGCAGGTCATAGAGATGCATTTCGCCCTCGATGGAGATGACGTTGGCGACCATGCGCCCCCCAGGCAACAATGCTTCCCAGGCAGTTTCGAAAACACCAGGAATGCCGACTCCTCCGCCAATGAAGACGGTATGGGGCTGCGGAAGGCCATGCAGCGCTGCAGGCGCTTCGCCGGCGATGACCTTGAGGCGCGGCGTTCCCAGTTGATCGGCGTTGGTCGTGATCATCGCCCGTCGCGCGGCGTCCTGCTCGATGGCGATGGCCTCGCAGCCGCGCGTCGAGCGCATCCATTCAATGGCAACGGAGCCGCATCCGGCACCGATGTCCCACAGCAGCTGGTCGGGCGCCGGAGCGAGGGCGGCCAGCGTTGCGGCGCGCACCTCGCGCTTGGTGAGTTGCCCGTCGTGGACAAAGGCGTCGTCAGGCAGGCCCGCAAGGCGCGACCAGATTTTTGCGGTGGGCCCGGCCTTGCAGTGGATGGCAAGGGTGTTGAGCGAGGACCATTGGCGCATTGGGGCCGCGCTGGCTGCAAAGGTTGTGATCCTCTCGCTGGTGCCACCAAGATTTTCGAGGACGGTGACGCTGCTTTCACCGAAACCCCTGGCGACAAGCCTGCGGCAGGCTTCGGCGACCGAAGTTTCATCTTCGGTCAGGACTAGCAGCTTCGCATCGGGCTGGATGAAGGCTTCGAGATTGGCGGCGGGGCGGCCATGAATGGTGAAGCAGTCACAGTCGGGAATGGACCAGCCCAGGCGGGCAGCGGCGAGCGAGAAGGCCGAGAGATGGGGAATGATCGTGACGTCCGCCTTGGGAATGAAGGTCAGGATCTTCCGCGCCACCCCGAAGTTCATGGGATCGCCGGTTGCCAGCAGGACGGTCGCCGTCCCCGTCATGGGTTTCAGTTGCGCGACAACGGCAGAAAAAGGCTGCGGCCATTCGTGGCGCGCGGCTGGTGACTCTGGCAGCATGGCCAGTGTGCGGGATGAGCCGATGATATTCCGCGCGGCCATTATGGTATCGCGGGCGCGGGCGGAGAGGCCTTCCCAGCCGTCCTCGCCGATGCCGATGATGCTAAGCCATGTGGTCATGGCATGTCTCCTGTCAGGGCGTTGATGACTGCAGCCGCCATGGCCGAACCGCCGCGCCGGCCCTTCACTGTGAGGAAGGGAATGCCGCGCGGATCAGCGGCGAGTTCCGCCTTGCTTTCGGCAGCACCGACAAAGCCGACAGGGCAGCCGATGATGGCGGCAGGCTTCGGCGCACCGGCATCGATCAGTTCGAGCAGGTGGAACAGCGCCGTAGGTGCATTGCCGATGACAACCAGGGCGCCGCCGAGTTGCGGTTGCCACAGTTCCACGGCGGCAGCGCTACGTGTGATGCCCTGCGCCATGCCGATCGACCTGGCCTGCGGATCATTCAGTGTGCAGATGATGTCATTGCCGGCTGGGAGGGTGCGGGCAATGATACCGTGCCTGACCATTTCCGCATCCGTGAAGATGGGCCTGCCGGTCTTAAGGGCAGCCTGCGCAGCCGCACAAAAACCGGGACTGAACACCAGGTCATCCACAAGGTCCGTCATGCCACAGGCATGAATCATCCGAATAGCAATCGCCTGTTCGTCCGCCGTGAGCCGCGCAAGGTTCGCCTCTGCGCGGATCACCGCGAAGGAGCGCGCGTAGATCGCCTGCGGATCGCGAAGGTAGTCGATCACTTCCTCATGCTCCGGGGTCCAAGCGGATGATCAGCATGCGGGTAGGGCGCGTGACTGTGGTCATGGTCGTGGTGATGATCGTGACCATGTGAATGGGAGTGGGCGTGCGAATGGGCATGGGCGTGAGGAACCGAGGCAAGCGCGAAGGGCCCCTGGTCTGCCTTGGCACTGATCCCTTCGACATGATGGTGATGGCTCTCCTGGGCGGCGCCAACTTCTGCCTCGAAGCCCAGCACCTGGGTGCGATATTTGCACATCTGGCAGTTCATGGAATTGTCGCCTGACAGGATCTGCCCGACACGCTCGACGAAGGTGTCGATCACCGCCGGATGATCATTGAGGTAGGGCGCCTTGATGAATTCGATGCCGGGATGGCGCGCGGCAACTGCATCGGTTGCATCATAGATGCGGTCAACGAGAATTCCAGTGAAGAGGAAATAGGGAAAGACGATGATGCGGCGATAGCCGAGCTTTGCCGCATGTTCGAGGGCAGGCTCGACCAGCGGGAAGGTGACACCGGAATAGGCGGTCTCCGCCCAGCCGAAGCCAAAGCCCTCCCACAACAGCCGCGTGACCTTGGAGACATTGGAATTGGCATCGGGGTCCGAGGCGCCGCGCCCGACGACCACGAGAAGCGTTTCATGGCGGGGCACATCGCGCTCCGACATGGTGAGGGCCTGCTCCACCCGGTCAGCGGCAGCACGCATCATCTTGGGGTCGATGCCGAGTTCCTTGCCATAGTCGATGCGCAGGCCGTTGGCGGCGGCATAGGTGTTGAGCACGGAGGGGATGTCGTTCTTGGCGTGGCCTGCCGCAAAGAGCATGCCGGGAACGGCGAGCACGCGCGTGACACCCTTGGCCTTCAGGGCGTCGAGGCCATTGCGGATGATGGGTGTCGCAAACTCAAGGTAGCCGAATTCGACAGGATATTGCGGCAGCCGTTGCTTCAGGTGCGCGGAGAGCATGGCAAATTCGCGGACGGCATCGGTATCGCGGCTGCCGTGTCCACAAAGCATTACGCCAAGCCTGTCCTGCATGATCTGCCTTTCCCAAATGGCAACGCCGCCCGATGGCGGGAAAGGCAGCTTCCGGGCTTGGCGCCCGTCAGGGTCCGCCGCACCGGAGTGGCTTCCAGCCCCTCAATGGGGCGCTGCTGGTTTCCGTGTAGTCGAATGGCACCCCCGCCACAAGCACGGGGGCGACGGTTTTGATCTTAGAACTCCACGCCCTTCTGGGCCTTCACACCGGCACGGAAGGGGTGTTTTACCATCTCCATTTCAGTCACCAGGTCGGCCATTTCGATGAGCTCGTCGCTGGCATTGCGCCCGGTAATGACGATGTGCTTGTCCAGCGGCCGTGCCGCCAGCACCGCCTTCACCTCGTCCCAGGGCAGGTAGTCATAGCGCAGCACGATGTTGAGCTCATCGAGCAGCACCATGTGCAGTTCCGGGTCGGCGATCATGCGTTTGGCTTCTTCCCAGCCGGCGCGGGCATGGGCCATGTCGCGCTCGCGGTCCTGGGTTTCCCAGGTGAAGCCTTCGCCCATGGCCTTGATGGTGACAAGCTCGGGAAACTTCTCAAGCACGGTGCGTTCGCCTGTGCCCCAGGCGCCCTTCACGAACTGCACGACGCCAGACTTGAGGCCGTGCCCCACATGACGGAAAATCATGCCGAAGGCTGCGGTGGATTTGCCCTTGCCCTTGCCGGTGTGGACGATGAGGAGCCCGCGTTCGATGGTCTTGCCAGCCATGATCTTGTCGCGGGCCGCCTTCTTCTTCACCATCTTCTCATGGTGGCGGTTTGTGTCCTTCTCCAGTTCCTCGGTCATTGCGCCAGTTCCTTCAGACGTCCGTGTACGGAATTGAGCCGGGGTTGCCAAAGCCCGCGGGCGATTGCCTCGTCAAAGCGCGCCGCCATTTCGCGCAGCGCGTGCGGGTTGTTCGCGGCCATGAAGGCCAGTGTCTCATCATCGGCGATATAGGCCTCATAGGCGAGATCGAAGTGATGTGACTGCACGGCATCGGCCGTGGCCGCGAAAGCAAACATGTAGTCCACCGTGGCGGCAATCTCGAAGGCGCCCTTGTAGCCGTGGCGCTTCACGCCATTGATCCATTTCGGATTGACGACACGGGAGCGGACAACGCGGGCCACTTCTTCCTCGAGGGTGCGCACCAGCGGCCGTTCCGGGCGGGAATGATCGTTGTGATAGATGCGCGGTTTCCTGCCGGAGGCGGTTTCAACGGCAGCACTCATGCCGCCCTCGAACTGATAGTAGTCGTCGGAGTCGAGGATGTCGTGTTCACGGTTGTCCTGGTTGTGAATGACGGCCTCGATGGCTGCGAGGCGTTGACCGAAGGCAGTTTCGTCGCTGCGGCCCTGTTCCTTCGTGCCATAGACATGGGCGCCCCAGGTGACATAGGCGGCAGCGAGGTCGGCGCGCGACTGCCAGATGCCTTCGTCAATCAGCGCCTGCAAGCCGGCACCATAGGCACCGGGCCTTGCGCCAAAAATACGCGCCGTGGTGAGGGAAGCGGCGAGCGGATTGTCCTCGGGGTCTTCTGCGAGGGCAGCGACGGCATGCACGGCCTTGTCGATCAGTTCGATCTGGGCGGGGAAGGCATCGCGGAAAAGGCCGGAGATGCGAAGCGTCACATCAACACGCGGCCGCCCAAGGGCTGCCAGCGGTTGAACCTCGAAGCCGGTGACGCGCCAACTGGCCGTATCCCACACCGGTTTCACACCCATCAGCCACAG
>CAZUKI010000100.1:6050-9487 GCA_964620785.1 uncultured Aestuariivirga sp. | reverse complement strand
GCATTTGGTGACTCATTGACCTGGGGTTTCGAGGCAGGCGCATTCCGCCGCCATGCCTTCGAAGTCCGTTGGCCGAACGCGCTTGCGGCCGGGCTTGGCGGCAAGGCCCGTGTGATCGAGGAAGGGATGAACGGCCGAACAACGGTCTTTCCAGATCCGACCTGTGAAGCCGAGCGCAACGGCGCGATTGCACTTCCCATGTTGCTTGCAACACATCAGCCGCTCGACCTCATCATCATCATGCTGGGGACGAACGACATCAAGTTCGCCAATCGATGCACGGCTTTTGATGCAGCGATGGGCATGACGCGGCTCATCAAGCTGATAAAGACGCATGACTGGGTGAACGAGGACGTTCCGCGCCCTCAGGTTCTCATCATGTCTCCGCCAGCACTGTGCAAGACTTCCGATGAATGGTTCAACAACCTGTGGGGCCATGCCATCGAGGAATCAAAGCTCTTTGCCAAGCACTACAAGGGCGTGGCGGAAGAGTTGGGTGTTCACTTCTTCGATGCCGGAAGTGCAGCAAAAACAGACCCGGCTGATGGCGGGCACATGTCGGCAGCCGACACGAAAAAGCTCGGTGAAGCACTGGTGCCAGTGGTGAAAAGAATTCTGGAGATTTGACATGGCCGATACTGCATTCGACGTTCTGATCATTGGTGCAGGGCCAGGCGGTTATGTGACCGCAATCCGCGCGGCGCAGCTTGGTTTCAAGACGGCCATCGTTGAGCGCGAGCATCTAGGTGGCATCTGCCTCAATTGGGGTTGCATTCCCACCAAGGCATTGCTGCGCTCTGCAGAAATCTTTCACTACATGAAGCATGCCGCCAACTATGGCCTTGCCGCGAAGGATGTTTCCTTTGATGCAAGCAAGGTTGTGGAGCGATCCCGTGGTGTTTCCGGCCGGCTCAACATGGGTGTGAACGGCCTCCTGAAGAAGAACAAGGTTCAGATCATCTGGGGCGAGGCGAAAATCACCAAGCCTGGTGAAGTCGTCGTGAGCGAAAGCAAGAAGGCCGCCATGCAGCCGCAGCATCCGGTTCCAAAGGGGGCTGCCGGGGCAGGGACCTACACGGCGAAACACATCATCATAGCAACTGGTGCACGGCCACGCGTGCTGCCGGGGCTGGAACCTGATGGCAAACTGGTGTGGACGTATTTCGAAGCGATGGTGCCCAAGGAAATGCCGAAGTCGCTGCTGGTGATCGGCTCTGGTGCCATCGGGATCGAGTTTGCGAGCTTTTACAACGCCATGGGCGTTGACGTGACGGTGGTCGAGATCATGGACCAGGTGATGCCGGTGGAGGACACCGAGATCGCCAAGATTGCGCAGAAGCAACTCGAAAAGCAGGGATTGAAGTTCAAGCTGTCGGCGAAGGTCACCAAGCTGGACCGGAAAGCCAACAGCGTTACCGCGACAATCGAAGCGGGCGGAAAGTCCGAGCAGATCACGGTTGACCGGGTGATTGCCGCAGCCGGTGTCGTTGCCAATATCGAGAACCTTGGCCTCGAGGCACTTGGCGTCAAGATCGACAGGGGCTGCATCGTCATCGACGGCTTTGGCCGCACCAATGTGCCAGGCATATATGCCATTGGTGACGTCGCTGGGCCGCCCATGCTGGCGCACAAGGCGGAACATGAAGGCGTTGTCTGCATCGAGAAGATCAAGGGCCTTGATGCGCATCCGATGAAGAAGGAACAGATCCCTGGCTGCACCTATTGCCATCCTCAGGTGGCGAGTGTCGGTTTGACAGAAGCCAAGGCCAAGGCGGCCGGCTTCGAGGTGAAGATTGGCCGCTTCCCCTTCCTCGGCAATGGCAAGGCGATTGCCCTGGGCGAGGACCAGGGTCTGGTCAAGACCATCTTTGACGCCAAGACGGGCCGGCTTCTCGGAGCGCACATGGTAGGTGCGGAGGTAACCGAACTCATCCAGGGATTTGTCGTTGCGATGGGTCTTGAAACCACGGAAGAGGAACTGATTCACACTGTCTTCCCGCATCCGACGCTTTCAGAAATGATGCATGAAAGCGTGCTCGACGCCTACGGCCGCGTCATTCACATGTGACACTTGAAGTTGACTGTATGCGGGACCATATGCCGGGCGTTTCCGGAGAGGAATTGATGGACAAATCAAACCTAGTCATTGCGCTGATCATTGGCCTAGTTGCCGGGTGGCTCGCCTCCTGGATCGTTGGCGGCGGCGGGCTTGTCCAGTATCTCGTGAGTGGCGTTCTCGGCTCTTTCGTTGGCTCGTGGGTGCTGAGCAAGACAGGTGTCAGTCTTGGCATCCACAACGAAATTGCACGCGACACGGCAACGGCGACAATCGGTGCGGTGATCGTAATGTTGATCGCACATGTTCTGACCTGAGGAGAGAACGAATGGACCAAATCATGCAACTCGGCACTGTCGGCATCGGTGGGACGATCCTGATCGGCATCATCGCTGGATGGCTCGCCGAGAAAATCACAGGCTCGAATCACGGCCTCATCATGAACCTGATTGTGGGCCTGGTTGGCTCCTGGATCGGCTTCTTTGCGGCAAATGCCGCCGGAATCCAGCTTGGCGAGGTGTTTTCGGGCTGGTTTTGGGGGAACTTGCTTGTGTCTGCCGCAGGCGCCGTTATCCTGCTCTTTGTCGTCAAGCTCCTGTTCGGCGGCAAACGAGGCTAAACCCTGGAGGGGAAAATGGAAGGTTATGGAATAATCATGTCGATCATTATCGGTGGTCTCGCCGGTTGGATCGCTGAAAAGGTGATGAAGTTCGACACCGGACTCATCTTGAACATTGTTCTCGGCATCGTGGGTGCAGTGGTCGGTAACTTCCTGCTTGGCCTGCTTGGAATTGGCTTGGGTGGTTTCGTTGGCCAGTTGATCGTCGCAGTCGTGGGTGCCTGCATCCTGATTGCACTCTACCGGGCGATCAAGGGTCGCGGATAGGCTCTTGGCCACTCTGATCGATACACGCAATTCAGACAGGCCGCGGCACCCGGAAAAGGTGCGGCGGCCTGATACTCCCATATTGAAGAAGCCTGACTGGATCCGGGTGAAGGCGCCTGGATCGCCGATTTTCGCCGAGACACAGAAGCTTGTCCGCGACAAACGGCTGGTGACGGTATGCGAAGAGGCCGGATGTCCCAACATCGGTGAGTGCTGGTCGAAGAAGCACGCGACCTTCATGATCATGGGGGACACCTGCACGCGTGCCTGCGCGTTCTGCAACGTCAGGACCGGCCTTCCCGAAGCTCTCGATGGCAATGAACCACGGCGCGTCGCAGAGGCGATTGCTGCCATGGGATTGTCTCATGCGGTGATCACGTCTGTGGACCGCGATGATCTTGAAGACGGTGGTGCGCAACATTTTGTTGACGTTCTGCGCGAGACGCGCGCCCTTGCGCCAACGACGACAGTCGAGATCCTGACGCCAGATTTCCT
>CAZUKI010000100.1:0-5950 GCA_964620785.1 uncultured Aestuariivirga sp. | reverse complement strand
GATTTTGCGAGGCTGCGTGCCACGCGAGCGGCTGGTATCGGCGCCTGATGCCGTCTTTCAAGGCGAAGCGTGTCGTCGCGGTGCCGTCCGGCATCGCCTATGCAGTGGCCTCCGATGTTGGGGCCTATCGGGAGTTCCTGCCGCTTCTAGAAGAGTCAACGATCATTGGGGCCGTGCGGGAAAGCAACGGAGGACGTGCTTTTCGGGCCCGGTTGGTTGCGGGTTATGCCAAGCTGGGGTTGAGGGAACAGTTCGTGAGCGATGTTTCTTGCGATCCGTCGATGCTGCGCGTCACGGCAACTTCCCAGGACGCGCCGTTCAAACAGATGAAGACAGTTTGGAAGATTGTTGACAGAGGCAATCAATCAGATGTTTCCGTCGAGATTGACTATGCGATGCGCAATGCATTTCTTCAGATGGCACTTGCCGGGGTGATGGAGCTTGCCGTCAACAAGGTGATGGCGGCCTTCGAGAAAAGGGCACTTGCCGTCTATGCGGCTTCTTCGGCCAGCAGCAGGAGCGCCTGAAGGACTGCTGCCTGGCGAATGGCGGCGCGCCCCTGTTCCTTGAACCGCCGTTCGAGATGGTGGGCACCAGAATTTTGCCGCATCACCGCGAAATGCACGAGGCCAACGGGTTTCTCAGAGGTTCCACCGGATGGGCCGGCAATGCCGGTGATGGCAATGGACACTTCTGCGCGCGAAGCTGCCAAGGCTCCTTCCGCCATGGCGAGTGCCACTTCCTTGCTCACCGCACCGTAGCTGGCAATGAGTTGAGCGGGTACCGAGATCATGCCAACCTTGGCGGCATTGGAGTAGGTGACGAACCCACGATCAAAAACCGCGGATGACCCCGCAACGTCAGTGATCGCGGCGGCCAGCATGCCACCAGTGCAACTTTCGGCGGCGGCGATCATCCAGTTGCGCCTCAGATAGGCTGCCACAACCTGTTCGGCGCTCGTCATGCCGGCAGTCTGACAGTTGCAATTGCCTGGGCGCAGATACCTTCCTTGCGACCAATGGCACCCATGCCTTCGGTGGTCGTCGCCTTGATCCCGATTCTGTCCCGGGAGAGATGGAGCAGGGCCGACAACGCAGTTTTCATGTCGTCGATATGGCCGCCGATGCGCGGCGCTTCCGCAAGAATTGTAATGTCAACGTTAGCCAGCACGCCGCCACGAGCCTGCAACAATTCCATCGCCCTTGCGACGAAGATCGAAGAGGGCGCGTTCTTCCACTTTTGATCTGATGGTGGGAAGTGATGGCCGATGTCACGTTCGCCGATGCTGCCGAGGATGGCGTCGGTCACCGCATGCAGTGCGACATCAGCGTCGGAGTGTCCTTTGAGCTTGTGCGTATGGGGCACGACGACACCGCACAGCGTTACGGAATTTCCCTTCTCAAAGACATGATAGTCGATACCCTGTCCCGTGCGTATGTCTGGCAGCGCTGCAAAATTCGCCAGTACGTGTTCGCGGTTGGCTTCCTCGATGTCCAGTTGTGTCGTGAGTTTGCGGTTCCGCTGTTCGCCGGCAACGATGTGAACAGGCATCCTGGCATATTCGGCAACGGCCGCATCATCCGTGAACAGCCTGTGGCCTTCGGCGGCGGCCTTGCGATGGGCTGCCAGGATGGCCTGGTAGCGGAAACCTTGCGGTGTTTGCACAAACCAGAGCGAGGCCCTGTCGAGTGTTTTTTCGATGACGCCGCCGGGGGCAAACTTCATGGTGTCCGCAACCGCAAGGCCAGGGATCACGGCTTCGGCGGAATCGAGACCTTGAATGACGTTGCTGATCAGGTCCTCAGAGAGGAAGGGGCGGGCGGCATCATGGATGAGGATGTTCAGGGGAGGTTCTGCGGCACAGGCTTCGAGGCCGGAGCGGCAGGACTCCTGGCGGGTGCCGCCGCCAATAACCGGGTCGCCCAAGCCAAGGCCGGCCACCGCGTCGCGATAGAGTTGCTCATGGCCGCGGCCAATGACCGTCTGGATGCGGTTCACCAGGGGGTGGTTCAGGAAGGTTTCCAGGGTCCAGCGCAGGATCGGCTTCCCGGCGAGGAGCTGATATTGCTTGGGAAGCCCACCACCGGCCCTCAGGCCGCTTCCTCCCGCTACGATGACCGCCGCAACTGACATGCCCTCCCATATCCCAGGACGGTTTCCATGAGAATGTTGCATTGGGAGTTTTACATTGACCTTTGGTTGGTTTGGGCCATAATGGCGCAAAACTAATCATCAGGATGTGTTGCCCATTTTATGAGCATACAGATTGGCAAAATCAAGCTGAGAAATCGCGTCCTGCTGGCGCCCATGTCTGGAGTGACCGACGAGGCATTTCGCATGGTTGCCGCGCATTGTGGCGCTGGGCTTGTGGTTTCCGAGATGGTCGCCAGTGAGGAGCTGGTTCGCCAGCGGCCTGACATGGTGCGACGCGCGAAGGGCAGCGCAAACCTTTCACCCTTTGTCATTCAGCTTGCGGGCCGGGAAGCAAAGTGGATGAGCGAGGGCGCAAAACTCGCCGAAGACCTCGGTGCCGACATCATCGACATCAACATGGGATGCCCTGCAAGGCAGGTGACGGGCGGACTTTCTGGTTCGGCACTGATGCGTGAGCCCGAACATGCGTTGTCGCTGGTGGCTGCGACGGTCAATGCCACCAGCAAGCCCGTGACCCTGAAGATGAGATTGGGTTGGGACCACGCCAGCCTGACAGCGCCGGAAATAGCCAGACGCGCCGAGGAGCTTGGCGTTCAGTTGATCACGATCCACGGCAGAACGCGTTGCCAGTTCTATACCGGGCGCGCTGACTGGAAGGCCATTCGGGCGGTGCGCGAAGCCATCACGGTTCCGCTTGTCGCCAATGGTGATGGCAAGACCGCCGCCGATGCGCGGGAGATGTTGCGCCTGTCAGGGGCCGACGCAGTGATGCTTGGCAGGGCGTGTTATGGGCGCCCGTGGCTGCCGGGGGCAATTGCCGAAGAGCTGGAACCCGGGTGTGGCAAGTCGGCGCCAACGCTTGCAGAGCAGCGTGACCTCACACTCTGGCAGCAGGACGCTACTCTCGAGCTCTACGGGTCGCGGCTGGGAAACAAGGTCTTCAGGAAACATTTTGGGTGGACGGCGGCGGTTCTTGAGCAGGCCGGGTTCATGAGCCTCAACGAACTCTCTGACCTGCGGGCCCAGGTTCTTTCCAATCCTGATAACGCAAAGGTGCGGACTGCGATCATCGAGGTCTTCGACAGGGCGTCGCAGCGTCCAATCCACCTGGAGGCGGCCTGAGCCATGGGTGCGCTTCCACTAGCGCAGGCGGTGCTCGATGCCTTGCCCAATCCGCTCGTCGTTCTCGACAGGACCGGGAACGTCGTCATGGTGAACAGCGCAGCCGAGGATTTTTTCCAGGCTGGCTCGCAAGTGCTGTTGCGCCTTGCCCTGCATGACCTGATGCCGGCGACGAGCCCCGTTGAACAGTCGATTGAACATGTTCGGCAGGATGGCAGCGTCGTCAACGAATATGGCGTTGGCATGGGTACGCCGCGCTTTGGTGGCGAACGCCTGGTTGATCTTCAGACTGCGCCGCTTGGTGATGAAGGCGAGCATGTGCTCATTCTCCTGTTGCGCCGTTCCATGGCTCACAAGCTTGGCTTGCAACTCTCACATCAAGGTGCGGCACGCTCGGTCTCCGGCATGGCGTCGATGCTGGCGCATGAAATCAAAAACCCGTTGGCGGGAATCAAGGGGGCTGCTCAGCTCATCGAAACCGTCGTCTCTGATTCCGAACGGAGCCTCGCCCGGCTGATTCAGGACGAAACTGAACGCATCCGGAAGCTGGTGGATCAGATGGAAGTTTTTTCCGATGACCGCCCGCTTGAGAGAAGCCCCCTGAATATCCACGTTGTCCTGGACAAGGTGAAGAAGCTCGTCGCATCGGAAGCGGGTGGCGACATCGCCATCAAGGAGAACTATGATCCGTCGCTGCCGCTGGTCTTTGGTAATGCCGATCAGTTGCAGCAGGTCTTTCTCAATCTGGCGAAGAATGCGCTTCAGGCCGTGTCAGGAGTGTCCGAGCCGCGAGAAATCATCTTCGCCACCGCCTTCAAGCCAGGCATGAAACTGCAGATGGCCGGTTCAGCGGAGCGCGTTTCGCTGCCGCTCGAAGTCTGCGTGCATGACAGCGGCCAAGGCGTTGCCGAAGACCTGCTACCGCACATCTTCGAGCCATTCGTTTCAACCAAGCCGCAGGGCAGGGGCCTCGGTCTCGCACTTGTCGCAAAACTCGTTCACGACCACGGCGGCACCATCGAGTGCCAGCCGCGCCGGCAAGGCACCACGTTCCGGTGCCTCCTGCCCATGTATCGCATTGAACATACGCAATCTGTCCAGACAAAGTGGAACTAACGACATGACTTCGCAAACGGTCCTAATTGCAGACGACGACAGCGCCATCAGGACTGTATTGTCCCAGGCACTGGGGCGGGCTGGCTACGAGGTGAGGGCAACAGGGCTTGCCTCGGCGCTGTGGCGCTGGATCAGCGAGGGCGAAGGTGATGCCGTCATAACCGACGTGGTGCTTCCCGACGAGAACGCATTTGAAGTGCTGCCGCGTGTGAAGAAACTCCGGCCGTCACTGCCCATTATTGTCATGAGTGCGCAGAACACGATCATGACGGCCATTCGATCGGCGGAACTTGGCGCCTATGACTATTTGCCGAAACCGTTCGATCTGCATCAGCTGATCTCGACGGTTGGCAGGGCGCTTGATCAGACGTCGCGCAGCGCGAATCCTCCTTCGGACAAACAGGGCGAGACCCTGCCGATCATTGGCGGTTCACCTGCGATGCAGGAGATCTACCGCATTATCGCGAGGCTTACGCAGACCGACTTGACGGTCATGATCGTTGGCGAAAGTGGAACCGGAAAGGAATTGGTGGCGCGGGCACTGCACGACTACAGCAAGCGCCGCAAGGGACCCTTCGTTGCAATCAACATGGCCGCCATCCCGAAAGACCTCATCGAATCCGAGCTGTTTGGCCACGAAAAGGGAGCCTTCACTGGGGCCACCGGTCGCCAGGCGGGGCGCTTCGAACAGGCGGAAGGTGGCACGCTTTTTCTCGATGAGATTGGCGACATGCCGCTGGAAGCGCAGACGCGCCTGTTACGCGTCTTGCAGCAGGGCGAATATGCCACTGTGGGTGGAACGACGCCGATCAAGACAAATGTCAGGGTGATTGCTGCAACGCATCGGGACTTGCGCCAGCAGATTGCCCAGGGGTTATTCCGCGAAGACCTGTTCTTCCGCCTGAACGTGGTTCCATTGCGCCTGCCGCCGCTGCGTGAACGGCTCGGTGACATCCCGGATCTCATTCGGCATTTCCTCGAAAAGTCGGTTCGGGAGGGATTGCCGAGGAAAGAGTTTTCGGCCTCGGCGCTCGCCGCACTCGCTGAGTACCGCTGGCCGGGGAATGTTCGTGAACTGGAAAATCTGGTCAAGCGCCTCCTCGCCATGGAAGTTGACGAGGCGATCTCAGCCGCTGCCGTGAGTCGTGAAATCGCCACGCTGCCAGTCGCAGCGGAGCGGAGTTTTACGGTCAGCGACCAATCGATCGGCGAGTTTGTCGAAAACCACCTGGTTCGCTACTTTGCGTCATTTGGGAGCCAGCTGCCGCCCAAGGGTCTCTATGACAAGATCATCGGGGAGTTCGAGCCGCCACTGCTCAGGGCGGCGCTCGCCGCGACCCGCGGGAACCAGATCAAGGCAGCAGAGCTTCTGGGGCTCAACCGCAACACGCTGCGAAGCAAGCTGAGAGAGCGAAAAATCGTGGCAATCAGGGGTGTTGGCTAAAGTTCCTCAATCAAGCCATCAAAAACTTCCCCTAAGCTAGCCTGGTTTGAGCGGATGTGTCACTCTTGTGCCACAATGCTGTTGATTTAATATCACAGTTGGGCTCATACACGA
>CAZUKI010000099.1:0-9528 GCA_964620785.1 uncultured Aestuariivirga sp. | reverse complement strand
CCTCGGACCGCCCAGTCCTCATCGCGGCCAAGACCATCATCGGCTTTGGTTCGCCGAACAAGAAAGACTCCTACCAGGCCCACGGTTCGCCGCTTGGCGCCGATGAGATTGCCCTTGCCCGCAAGGAACTGTATTGGCCTTACGCGCCCTTCGATATCCCAGCAGAAATCCTGTCGGCCTGGCGCGAGGCAGGAGCGCGGGGCGCTCCGGCGCGCGAGCAGTGGCAATCCCGCCTCGCTGCATCGGCGCAGAAGGATGAGTTCAACCGCCGCATGGCGGGAACCCTGCCCGCCTCTTTCGCGGCGACCATGGGCGATTACAGGAAAGCACTCGCCGCAAACCCGCCAACCATTGCCACGCGCAACGCCTCACAGAACGCCCTCGACGTCATCAATGTCGCCGTTCCGGAAACCGTTGGCGGATCGGCCGATCTCACCGGTTCCAACAACACGAGGTCCAAGGACCTCAAGATCCTGGACTCCAGCAATTATGGTGGCCGCTATGTCCACTGGGGCATCCGCGAGCACGGCATGGCCGCCGCGATGAACGGCATGGCCCTTCACGGTGGCATCATTCCCTACGGTGGCACCTTCTTCTGCTTCACCGATTATTGCCGTCCATCACTTCGCCTCGCCTCACTCATGGGCATCCGTTCAATCTTCGTGATGACCCATGATTCGATCGGCCTTGGCGAGGACGGCCCAACCCACCAGCCCGTCGAGCATCTCGCCGCCATGCGCGCCATTCCGAACCATTCGCTCCTGCGCCCCTGCGATGCCATCGAAACGGCCGAATGCTGGGAACTGGCACTCGCCAGCAGCAAGACACCGACAACACTCGTGCTGACTCGCCAGAAACTGAAGCCTGCCCGCAAGAGCCATTCCGCCAAGAACCTCTGTGCGCTTGGTGCCTATGAAGTGGCGCCAAGCAGCAAGAAGGCAAAGGCAGTGATTTTCGCCTCCGGCTCCGAGGTCGAAATTGCGCTGGATGCCAAGGCCCTGCTCGACAAGAAGGGCATTCCCACACGCGTCGTCTCGGTGCCTTCCTTTGATCTCTTTGAAAAGCAGTCGAAGGCCTACAAGGTGAAACTGCTCGGCACCGAGAAGATCAGGATTGCCGTTGAGGCCGCATTGCGCAATGGCTGGGACCGCTTCATTGGCGTTGACGGCAAGTTCATCGGCATGACGGGCTTTGGTGCCTCAGCACCTGCCGAAAAGCTCTATGAGCATTTCGGCATCACCGCCAAGGCTGTCGCCAAGGCCGCAACGCGCTAGCATTTTCGGCGACGTGAAAAAAGCCAAGGCCCCTCCCCGCATGTGCGGAGAGGGGCCTTGGACCAGTGCTGTCGATCAGGCCGTTAGCGTCGGATAGTCCGTGTAGCCCCTGGCATCGCCGCCGAAAAAGGTCTCACGCACGGCAGCATTGAGCGGGGCATTCGCCTTGAGCCTGGCAACCAGGTCAGGATTTGCCAGCGCCAACTGCCCGACTGGAACGACATCCGCAATCCCTGCTTTGAGGTCACGATCAAGTTCTGTCGGCTTTGCGCTGCGACGGTTCACCAGCAACGGGTGCTTCCACAGCGAACGAATGTCCTTGAGCAGTTCCTCGCTGCCTGTGTGCAGCACATGCAGATAGGCGAGATCGAGTTTGTTCAATTCCTTCACGAGGTAGCGATAGAGTTCCTCGGCTTCAGGCCCCTCCGCGAGGCCGCCTGCCGTGTTGAGCGGCGAAATGCGGAAACCGGTGCGATCTGCGCCGATCGCCGCGGCAACGGCCTTCGTCACCTCGATGGCAAATCGCGTGCGATTTTCAATCGAGCCGCCATATTCATCGGTGCGGACATTGGCGTTGGGCGCGAAGAACTGCTGCACGAGATATCCGTTTGCGCCGTGAATCTCGACACCATCGGCACCGGCCTCGATTGCACGCTTCGCCGCGGCCACGAAGTCCTTGACCGTCTGCTTGACTTCAGCCGTCGTGAGGGCCCGGGGCTCTGCCGTTTCGCTCAGGCCCGACGGCGTAAACATCGGCTGCTTGGCTGAAATGGCAGAAGGGGCGACCGGCTGGCGGTGGTGCGGTGTGTTGTCGGGATGGGCCATGCGGCCGGCATGCATGAGTTGCAGGTAAAGATGCCCGCCCTTGGCATGAACGGCATCCGCCACTTTCTTCCAGCCCGCCACATGCGCATCGCTGTGGATGCCGGGTGTCGTCGAATAGCCCTGCCCGTCAGCGGAGGGCTGGGTGCCTTCACTGATCAGCAGGCCAAGGCCAGCACGTTGTGCATAGTAGGTTGCCGCGAGGTCGCCCGGCGTTCCATCCGCCTGGGCACGGCTGCGCGTCATGGGCGCCATCGCGAGACGGTGGCTGAGGTTCATCCGGCCCACTTTTACGGTTTCCCAAAGTGAGCGGGGGGCGTCGAAAGGCATGGGAGTCTCCTGAAGGCTTGCAAATTGCGGGTTGAAGTACTACTTGTTTACTCAGTAACTGATTGTTACCAAGTACAAGTGGGAAACCCGCAGAGAACCCTCAAGAAGGCACATTCATGTCACCCAGTATTACTTCTGAAACCCAGAGTTCTCAAACTCAGGGCACCGTGGACGTCCTGCATGCCGCCGCGAACTGCCGGGCCGTGGCCGATGTCCTGGCCCGCATTGGCGACAAATGGACGGTCTATATCGTCAAGCTGCTCTCCGGCGGGCCCATGCGCTTCAACGAGATCCGCCGCCAGGTTCCGGCCATTTCCCAGCGCATGCTGTCGCTCACGCTGCGTGGCCTGGAGCGCGACGGCCTTGTAAAGCGGACGGTAACGCCAAGCATTCCACCCCGCGTGGACTATGAATTGACGCGCATGGGCGTGACGCTGATCGAACCACTCAAGGCCGTGGCAAGCTGGGCCATCGACAACCGCGACTATGTGGAAGGCTCGCGTGCCAGGTATGATCTTGAGAATGCCGGCTCGAAAACCGTAGAGGCACTGGGCCGCAAGCGCCGCGTGGCTCAGCCTCCCTTGCCGCAGGCCAAACTCACGAACGGCAAGCAGCAATCGCCTGCAAAATAGCGTGTGGTGCCGGGAGCACGGCAAACCAGTTTCCGAAGGCACCCATTGCCGCTGTACCAGTGACATCCCCGGTGGCGCCCACTAGACTCGCGCCACAGTAGAAATTCATCGGGGATTCGCGGCGCAATGGCCACACATTCAGTTGAAAACAGGCTCTGGACCATCCTCCTGCCGGTGGTCGGCACGGCAGCCGTGGCACTGGTCACCCTCGGCGTCGTGCCATACTCACACATCGCCGCGGCGCTGCCCTTGGCATTGCTGCTCGGGGCCTGCGTCTTCGCCTCGGTTCACCACGCGGAAGTCATTGCCGCCAGGGTCGGTGAGCCTCTGGGCTCCATCATTCTGGCATTGGCGGTCACGGTGCTGGAAGTGGGCCTCATCCTGTCATTGATGTCCAATCTTTCGAACGGCGGATCAACCATCGCCCGTGACACGGTCTATTCGGCGATCATGATCATCACCACGGGGATCGTGGGTCTCAGCCTGGTGCTCGGAAGCAGGCTCCATTTCGAACAGACCATCCGCATTCGCGGCACCACCTCGGCGCTTTCCGTGCTCGTGGTCCTCGCCGTCATCACGTTGATCCTGCCCAACTACACCGTTTCGACACCGGGCCCGAGTTTCAGTTCCACGCAGCTCTTTCTCGTGGCCCTGACATCGCTTGTCCTCTACTGCACATTCCTGTTCGTGCAGACAGTTCGCCACCGCGAGTACTTTCTTCCTGCCGACGTCGAGGGCGCCGACCACGCCGAGCCCGACACGCGCACCTTCTGGACAAGCTGCGTCCTTCTGCTTGCCGCGCTTTTCGCCGTCATCATGCTTTCGAAGTCATTGTCGCCGGTGCTCACCAGCATGATCACTTCCGTCGGCCTCCCTTACAGCTTCACAGGCGTCATCATCGCCACGCTTGTCCTGCTGCCGGAGGGCATTGCCGCCGTCCGGGCCGCACTTGCCAACCGCCTGCAGGTCAGCATCAATCTTGCACTTGGTTCCGGCCTCGCCACCATCGGCCTCACCATTCCAACCGTTGCCCTGGCGGATATCCTCATGGGCTACAACATCGCCCTTGGTATATCGCCGGGGCAGACCACGCTGCTGGTGCTTGCCCTCTTTGTCAGCGCCATCACGCTTGGCAACGGCCGCACCAACATTCTCCTTGGCGCCGCCCACCTTTCGATCTTCGCCATGTTCCTGTTGATCTCCGCCGAAGGCTGAAGCCGGGCGGACCAAAAAGAAACAGCCGATGGTCAAAGCTTGCACTTGACCATCGGCTGCTGATTTCGTGGGGATCAGCTCACGCCGTCCCGTATGGCAAAGCCCTCACGAAACCGTGTAGCTGTTCTGGCGCAGGGCCGCGAGGCGCTGGCCAATGTCGAGGAAAGAGTTTGCAACGGCCTTGAGGTCATCGACACGCTCGTCTTCACGCTCGGCCCGCCACTGTGCCAGGCGCTGGTCCATCTGCGTCAGCGACGAGGTCTTCAGGGTTTCGAGGCCCTTGGTCGTTGCCGCCTTGTGGTCTTCCACGGTCGCCGAAAGCTGCTCGAGGTCGCGGCGCGCCGAGGTCAGCGTCGTGTTCAGTGTCTGAAAGGTGGTTTCCGAGAGCGCCGTGAAGCGCGTATTCATGTCCTCGGCGTGGGCGCTGAGGGCACGTTCCACATGCTCGCGCAATTCCGCCATCTGCTGGTCGTGACGGGCGTTGGACTTGTCATAGAGATTCTGCAGTTCGGTGAATGCCGACTTGAGCTTGGATACGCCCGAGGCAAGCTCGGCGATCTGGCTGGTGAGCATCGTGAAATTCTGCTGCTGCGCTTGGTCCTGTTCCTCGAGAATGTCGATCATCTCGCCATAGCGCGCTTCCGCCACCTTCTGCGTCGGCCCCATCAGGAGGTCACGCAGCTTGGAGAGAACCTCTTCGGCATGCTCGGTGGTCATCCGCGCCTCGCTGATGCGAACCCCCGGATTCGATGGGGCGCCTGGGCGCTTGGCTGCAGCAAGCTTGCTGCTGGCCTTCTGCGCGCTCGAAGCGTTGTCCGAAACATGTGCATTCATTGTCGTAGTGCCTTTCCGGCCGTGCCAAATCCGGCCTTGACATTTCTTTCCTCTGGAACAGCAAGTTGCGTGCCAGAAGCTTGACGATACCGATGGATAGAACCGGCACCCCGCTGGTTGCTCGCTTACCACAGGAAACCCGAAAATTTTATCGACCTGTCAACTTAATCCTAATTATTAAGGTTGCTGCACAGGCCCTGCGGCCGCCGGGCTGGAAATTGGCCCTCGACCGTCAGTCGCGGCAAAAATCCCGGCCAGGACCGCGCCAGAACCCTACTCCATGGACAAAGCCACGGCGAGAAGCAGTTCCAGCAGGGTTAACGGCACGACGCGTGGTTAACATTATGCTTTCCACGGGCTGGTGCCTGGGATAGGCCCGCTCTCAAGAGCTGTGCCAAATCAGGAGTTCCCATGCCTGCCTACCGTACCCTTGACGACCTCGACGTTGCCGGAAAGCGCGTCGTCATCCGGCTGGATCTCAATGTGCCGATGGAGCACGGCAAGGTCACGGACACAACGCGCATCGACCGCGTCCTGCCCACCTTGAAAGAGTTGCTGCGCAAGAACGCAGCCATTGTGATCCTCGCCCACTTCGATCGTCCCAAGGGCAAGGTCGTGCCGGAAATGTCCCTGAAGCCGGTGGCGGCGGCCCTCGAGCAGGCACTCCATCACAAGGTTCAATTCGTCTTCACCGACTGGCAGTCGCCGCCAGTGATTTCACCGAAGCCCGGCGATGTCATCCTCATGGAGAACACCCGCTATCATCCCGGCGAAGAA
Source organism: uncultured Aestuariivirga sp. (assembly GCA_964620785.1). Classification (GTDB taxonomy): domain Bacteria; phylum Pseudomonadota; class Alphaproteobacteria; order Rhizobiales; family Aestuariivirgaceae; genus Aestuariivirga. Next base: position 3,644 of record CAZUKI010000099.1, on the reverse strand, counting down.
AAGAACGACGCCGGTTTCGCGAAGATGCTGGCTGGCCTCGGCGATGTCTTTGTCAACGACGCTTTCTCCGCGGCCCATCGCGCACATTCCTCGACGGAAGGCATTGCCCATGTGCTGCCGGCCTATGCCGGGCGCGCCATGGAGCAGGAGCTTTCGGCACTCGCATCGGCGCTGGAGACTCCCAAAAAGCCGGTGATTGCCGTCGTCGGCGGCGCCAAGGTGTCAACCAAGCTCGACCTTCTCGGCAATCTCGTGAAGAAGGTGGAAGGCCTGGTCATCGGTGGTGCCATGGCCAACACGTTCCTCGCGGCCCAGGGGCTCGCCATCGGCAAGTCGCTTGCCGAACCTGATCTCGCCGAAACGGCGCGCGAAATCCTTGCCGCGGCAGAAAAGGCAAGTTGCGCCATCATCCTGCCCGTCGATGCCATCGTCGCGAAGGAGTTCAAGGCGGGTGCAGAATCTCATGACTATGGCATCGATGCCATCCCGGCCGATGGCATGGTACTCGATGTCGGGCCCATGTCGGTGGAGCGCGTGAAGGCGGCAATCGACAATGCCCATACGCTGTTGTGGAACGGCCCGTTTGGTGCCTTCGAGATGAAACCTTTCGACGCCGCAACCGTTGCCGTTGCCCGTTATGCCGCCGCACGCACCAAGGCCGGCAAGCTCGTGAGCATCGCCGGTGGCGGTGACACCGTGGCGGCCCTCAATCATGCAGGCGTTGCCGATGACTTCACCTATGTATCGACGGCTGGCGGCGCCTTCCTGGAATGGCTCGAAGGCAAGGAACTGCCGGGCGTGAAGGCACTGGTGAAGGGATAGCAGCCCTGCATTCTTGCGCCTTGTGGCGAAGCAGCGCCTCCGCCTATCGCAGAAAGTCATGACGGCCACCGCAATCCCGGCAACAAACGCCAGCCGCACGGTCTTTGCCGTGCTCTTTGCCGCGGCAGGCTGCCATCTCATCAACGACACCATGCAGGCCATCATGCTGTCGTCCTATCCGCTGCTGCGTGAGGCCTATGCCCTCACCTTCACCCAGGTCGGCCTCCTGACCTTCGCTTTCCAGATCACCGGCTCGCTGCTGCAGCCCTTCATCGGCAGCTACACCGACCGCAGGCCGTTCCCGGCCATCCTGCCGCTCGCGCCGGCTTTCACGTTGCTGGGCTTTGTCCTTCTTGCCCTTGCCCCGAATTTCGAACTGCTTCTGGCGGCAGCCATTTCCATTGGCGTCGGCTCTGCCATGTTCCACCCGGATGCCTCACGGGTTTCGCGCCTTGCGGCCGGTGGCCGCTACGGCATGGCGCAATCACTCTTTCAGGTCGGCGGAAATGTCGGCACGTCCTTGGGCCCGCTTTTTGCGGCCCTCTTCATTCTGCCCCGCGGGCAGCATGTGATCCTCTGGTTCTCACTGCTCGCGGTTGCTTCCATCACGATCCTCAGCCTGGTCGCCAAGTGGTTTTCCAACCACCTGAGCACCATGGCGGCGCGGCCCAAACCTGCCACGCACTCGGCCGTGAGCAACCGGACTGTCGTTATCAGCCTCGCCATACTGGTGGCGCTCATGCTGTCGAAATTCGTCTATACGGCGAGCCTTCACAGCTTCTATGCCTTCTTCCTGATGGACAAGTTCGGCATTTCCGCGCCGCGCGCCCAAGCCTATCTCTTCATTCTCCTCGGCGCCATCGCCGTCGGCACATTTGCCGGTGGCCCCATCGGTGACCGTATCGGGCGCAAGACAGTGATATGGTTCTCGATCCTCGGCACGTTGCCGTTCTCGCTGGCCCTTCCCTATGCCAATGAATTCTGGACTGTCGTACTGACCATCCCCATCGGCCTCATTCTCTCCTCCGCCTTCCCCGCCATGGTGGTCTATGGCCAGGAACTCCTGCCCGGCCGGGTGGGCACGGTCTCGGGCCTGTTCTTCGGCCTTGCCTTTGGCCTTGGCGGTATTGGTGCCGCGGTCCTGGGAGCACTCGCCGATGCAACCTCCATCGGTTTCGTCTTTCACGTGACCGCCTTCCTTCCGGCTCTGGGCCTGCTCGCCTTCTTCCTGCCGAACCGTGAACAGCTTCAGGGCAAGGCCTGAACACCCATTCGACAAATCCTCCCGGGCTTTGTAAGCACGCGCGGCCATGACCACGCGTTTCTTTCTTGTTGCCCCATCGCCGATCACCGACACCTTGTTGCTGGACTGTGCGGGTGCCGCCTGCGCCGCAGGTGATTGCGCCTCGATCCTCGTTCCGGAGACCATTGCCCAGACCACGGTTGCGGCCCTGCAAGCGTTGCGGCTTGCCGTGATCCTGCAGGACGCGGAGCCGCGCAGCGTCCACCACCTGAAGGCAGACGGCCTTCACCTGTCGACAACCGAAGCGCTGCTTGATGCCCGCGCCGCACTGAAGAACGAAAGTCTTGGCTGCCTTGCCGGCATCTCGCGCCATGCCGCCATGGAAGCCGCCGAAGCAGGTGTTGACTACGTCGCATTCAACCAGACACGGCAATTCCAGGGCGAACCGATCATTGCCTGGTGGCAGGACGTAACAGCGGTGCCAGCCGTCGCGTTTGATCCAGTTAGCGCTGACGGTCTTTCCACGCTTTTGCCGCAAAGGCCGGATTTCATCCGGCCATCCGATGACATGTGGAAGGACGCGGCAGCGGCGCGCGAAACAATGACAAGACTCGTGACGGCAATGACATGAGGAAATGCCTCGGCCTGCTGGCCGCCGTCTGTCTGACCTTTCAGTCCGCATTTGCCGCCGCAACATTCGAAGAGGCCGTCGCCCTCTTTGAAGACAAGCACTATGTCGAAGCGCGTGGCATCGCAGAACCATTGGCCAATGCGGACGATCCACGTGCCATGGCCATGATGGGAGCACTGCTCCAGAAGGGCCTTGGCACCAAAGTTGATGTGACTGCGGCCGCCGAATGGTATCGCAAGGCCGCCGAAAAAGGCCATCCCGGCTCGCAATTCTCGCTCGCCATGATGCTGCTCGACGGCTCGCTCGGCGAACCGGATCCGGAAGCCGCCGCCGTCTGGCTCGAAAAGGCCGCCGACGGCGGAAATGCCGACGCCCAGTACAATCTAGGTCTGGTCTTTTCTGGCACCTACGGCACCGAGCCCGACTGGCCCAAGGCTGCGACCTGGTTTCGCAAGTCCGCGGATCAGGGCGTCGTGGAAGCCGAATACAATCTCGGCCTCATCTATCTTGACGGCAAGGGCGTCGAAAAGAATCTCGTGTCCGCAGCCGACTGGTTCTCGCGCGCCGCCGTGAAGGGCATGCCCGACGCGGCTCTTGAATATGGCGTCCTGGTCATGCGCGGGGATGGCGTCCAGCGCGATCTCCCCATTGGCCTCAAGTGGCTGCAGTTTGCTGCCGGCAAGGGCCATCCTGTTGCCCAGAACCGGCTCGCCCGCATCTATGCGACAGGAACGGGCGTCAAGGCCGACGTGGTTCAGGCAGCCATGTGGAACCTCCTCGCCACGTCTGGCGGCCGCCCCGATCCGACCCTTGAGGACATGATGGCGAAACTGACGCCTGAGCAACGCAAGGACGCAGAAGACCGCGTGGCGCGTTTCAGGGCCGACAACTCGGCGCCCTAGTTCGCCTCCACATATGCCTTGAGGTTGGCAAGGCCCTTCTCGAAGT
>CAZUKI010000098.1:0-9592 GCA_964620785.1 uncultured Aestuariivirga sp. | reverse complement strand
ATCCGTGTCGCGCAACTGAGCGCCAGCATCGGCCCCGGCACTCCACTCGAAAGGCTTCTCCATGTCTGACACTCCCTTGCTGACACTTCCCTATCTCGCCGCCGCACAGGCCCAGAAACACGTCACGCACAATGAAGCGCTGTCGATGCTCGATGGCCTCGTGCATCTCGCCGTGGCCTCGCGCGGCCTCGCCTCGCCACCGGGAAGCCCCGTTGACGGCTTGCGCTATCTCGTGGCGGCAGCGCCAACCGGAGACTGGGCAGGCCATGCCGGTGATCTGGCGCTGCGCATGGAAGGGGCCTGGCGTTTCTTCACGCCGCGCGAGGGCTGGCGGCTCTGGGTCTCCGACGAGGATGTGCTGATCAGCTTCGATGGCACCACCTGGAACAGCATCGGCGGCAACGGCGATGTGACGGGGCCCGCATCCGCCACCGACACGGCCATTGCCCGCTTTGATGGCGCAACCGGCAAGCTGATCGGCGGCAGTGGCGTCACCATCGACGACAACGGCACGCTCACGCTTGTTGCCCCGGCGGCGGGCTTTGCCGGACTTGCCTTCACCGCCGGAGCGCTGAAGACAACGCCTGCCGCGGGCGATGTCGAGCTGGATGGCGATTGCTTCTACATGACAACTGATGCTGGAAATCGCGGCGTCGTCGCCGTCGAGCACTTCATCCGCGCCGACAGTTCCCGCAGCCTCAGCAGCACCACGGCCGAACAGGCGCTGTTCAATTCGCCGAGCAATGGCCGCCTGACGCTGGAGACCGGAGCCTATTTCTTCGAGGCGCTCTATTCGCTGTCGGGCATGAGTTCGACCAGTGGCAACTCGGCCTTCGACATACTGGGAGCGGGCACCGCGACACTGGGCACCGTGCTCTATCATGCGATAGGTGCAGACGGTGGCATCAACGTCGCGGCAGCCCAGGGCGGTTCGACCAGCAATGCCGCGCAAAGTCCGGTGTCCATCGTGCAGGCGGGCATCGGCACCGGCCAGCACACGTCCATTCGCGGCACCTTCGAGGTGACGGCGGCCGGAACAATCCAGCCCGCGATCACGCTGGTTGACGCCGCCGCAGCAACGCTCGCCGCCGGAAGCTACTTCCGCTGCCGCCGCCTCGGTGCCACCAGCGCCGTGAGCGTCGGCCAATGGGACTGAATGCGGCTGCGCCACGGCCCCGGCTTCGAGGCCACGAAGTAGAACTGCCCGCAAAACTGCGCCAGTGCTTCCGCGACGAGACGCTGATTGCCGGTTTCCCTGGCCCTCTGCCGCACGAGGTCAAAGAACGCGCCGCCATTCTTCATGAGCTTGTGCCAATCGCTGGCTTTGCTTTCATCAGCACCCAGGATGATGAGCAGGTAGCGGAACACCAGTGACATGCCGTCGATGTTCGGGAAAAGCTTGTCCAGCGTGAGTCCGTGCCGGTCACAGATCAGCTTGAAGCCATAGGGTGTGTAGCAAAACGTTGAACGCGCATGATAGGCTTCCAGGAACGATGTGCTGCCAAACAGCACGCCTCCCGGCTTCAGCACCCGCGCAAATTCACGGAAGGTTTCTTCGGGGGAAAACACATGCTCCAGGCTTTGGTATGACCAGATGCTGTCGAACGTGTTGTCCGCGATGGGGAACGTCTTGCCGTCATAGGTGATGACCTCGACGTCGGGCGCGCGGGCAAGCGCCGTCGGGTCCATGGAATCTGCATAGTCAATGCCTGTCCAGGCAAGCCCCTTGCCGACAAGCAAGCCCCGGTGGGGCGCTTCGCCACAACCGAAATCGAGAACACTCTTTCCGGCGTTCAGCCCGAAATGGCTGCTGACATAGTTGATCAGCCCTTCGGGGTTGGATTTCTCAAGAATATCCAGAGCGCCATGCAGGTCTTTGCCGATCCAGTTGCTGAACCTCGGCTGCTTTCCGCGCGTGTGTCTGTCGATCTCATCCGCGAAATTCTTCAGAAGGTCCGCACCATCCTGCATCACGCCATCTTAACACCGTTACCACGGAGGCACCATGAACAACCTTGAACGCGAAGTGGGCAAGCTCGAGGCCCGCATGGAAACCGTCGAGAACGAGTTGCAGGCGATCCGCGCCGACGTCCGCGAAATCCGCGATGCCCTGGTGGGCGCGAGGGCAGGGTGGTTCCTGCTCACCGCGGCAATCGCTGTGTCTTCGGCAATTGGCGCGGCCGTGAGCCGCCTTCCTCTGTTTCACAACTAACCAACAGCACATCCGAGAGGTTTTCATGCTGCAACTTTTGCTTGCCGGCCTGCTGGCGCTTGCGCGGGTCGTGGGCGCGAGGCCAATTCCGATTCCTGTTCAAGGCCTTGGCGTCAAGACATTATGCGCAGGATCAAGTGCACAGGCGCTTTGGTTGCGACTTGCCGCACGCCGTCCTGGTGGAGGCCTGACATGCGCATGACCGCCGAGGGCCTTGCCCTCATCAAGCGCTTCGAGGGTTTCCGCGCCGATGCCTACCGTGATGCTGTGGGTGTGTGGACCATTGGCTTTGGCCATACAGCACAGGCGGGGCCACCTGCCGTGATGGCCGGAATGCGTGTCAGCCGTGAGGAGGCAGCAACGATCCTGGCCGCCGATGTCGAACAGTTCGCCACCGGCGTGCGCGCCGCCGTGACCGTGCCCCTCTCTGACGGACAGTTCTCGGCACTGGTGTCATTCACATACAATGTCGGCCTCGGGGCGTTCCGCGGCTCCAGCGTGCTCAAGGCCGTGAATGCCGGAGACTTTGCCGCCGTGCCGGGGCGCCTCGCGCTCTGGGTGAAGGCAGGAGGGCGCACACTGCCGGGGCTTGTGAAGCGCCGCGCCGCCGAGGCAGCACTTTTTGCCCGCGCGACTGCTGCGCCCGAGCCACAGCCACCCCAGTCCCAACCACCCGAGCCCCAGCCGCCGCCGGACATTCAGCCACCGCAACCCGCATCGCTATGGCGCCTGTTCCTTGCGGCGCTGCGCCACCTGTTCCATATCTGAAGGAGGAAGCACATGTTGCTGCCGCTCAGCGTCATCACCAACATCGTCACGGGCCTCATCAACGGCCCACTGTCAAAGGCCCTTGATGGCTACATCAAGGACGTCGAGCTGCGCCGCAGGCTCGAGGCCGAACTGAGCCGGCTGCTCATGACCCACATGGGCAAGGCCCTGGAGCAGGAGGCGGCGATTGTCCTTGCCGAAGTCAACTCCGAACACTGGCTGACGCGAAGCTGGCGGCCCGTGCTGATGCTGACGCTGCTCGGCTTCATCGTCTTTGTCGGGCTTGGCCTGCCGCTCCTCGATGCGATCATGGGCCACCCTGTCACCTTCAAGCCGCGCTGGCAGGAGATCCCCCCGGAAATGTGGGATTTCCTGGGGATCGGCACGGCCGGCTACATCGGCGGCCGCTCGCTGGAAAAGATCGCAACGCAAGTGTTGGCGGGGAAGGCGAGGAAGTAAAAATCATCCACAAATTACCCGCATGGGTTGCAGCTTGGGCGCGGCCTACCCATATGGTGCGTTTGCAGCGCGGTAAGACGCTGTAAACCATGGGGCTTCGCCCGGAAAAATCCGGGCAGTGGGCCCCATGTTCATCCCCCATTCAGCTAGGTTTTTGTATCAGTTCCGCACACATTCACGATTGGAGACGGCAGTGAAGGCGATAGGGCGGCGAATTTTGGGCCCCGTGACGGGAGCAGTTTCAATCGCGCTGGTTGCAGCCTTGCTGGCTAGCCCGGCCGATGCCGGCCGCCGCAACCACAAGTTCCACAACTGGCTGCCTGACTATGGCACTGGCCGGGTGATGACATGGAAGCAGGACTTCCGCGACAGCCCGCTGCAGCTTGCTGATTCCTACGACAATGACAGCTATCCGGTCAGCGCCGCCGATGCCGCCGACATCGCCCAGTCGCAATACCCCGATGCCAAGGTATTGAAAGTCAATCTCTTGCCCTCCGGCGTTTATGCTGTCACTCTCAAGCAAGGCGGCAACGTGTCCAGGGTCAGGGTGAACGCCCAGACGGGAGCGATCCAGTAGGATTGCAGGACGCTCCGCCGGACTTGGAGTTGGCCCTGCTATGCGCATTCTGGTTGTCGAGGACGATGCGGACCTGAACCGGCAGATCGTATCTGCCCTGACGGACGCAGGCTATGTCGTGGACAAGGCGCTGGATGGCGAGGAGGGGCACTTCCTCGGTGATACCGAACCCTATGACGCGGTGATCCTCGATCTTGGCCTGCCTGTGCTCGACGGGGTCAGCGTCCTTGAAAAATGGCGGCGCTCCGGGCGCAAGATGCCGGTCATCATCCTGACCGCGCGCGACCGCTGGAGCGACAAGGTGGCGGGCTTCGACGCCGGCGCCGACGATTATGTGACGAAGCCCTTCCACATGGAGGAAGTGCTGGCCCGGGTCCGTGCCCTGGTGCGCCGCACCGCCGGCCATGCTTCCAGCGAACTCAACTGCGGGCCTGTCTCGCTCGATACCAAGGGGGCGCGCGTCACAGTCAATGGCATGCCGATCAAGCTCACCTCGCTGGAATACCGGCTGCTTGCCTACCTGATGCATCATGGCGGCAAGGTTGTCTCGCGCACCGAACTTGTCGAGCACCTCTACGACCAAGATTTCGATCGAGACTCCAACACCATCGAAGTCTTTGTCGGCCGCCTGCGCAAGAAACTCGGCGTTGACGTGCTCCACACCATTCGTGGCATGGGCTACTGCATGTCCGAGACAGGGAATGAACAGTAATTCACTGGCCTATCGCCTGATGCTGTCATCGGCCATCGTGGCCGTGATCCTGCTGGTGCTTGCCGCCATTCTCCTGAACCAGTTGTTCCAGCGCGCCCTCGAGCGCAATTTCGACGCCAGGCTGCTCGCCGCCATCGACGCGCTCTCCGCCAATGTGGAGCCGGGCGCCGACGGCACGCCGAAACTCACCGGCACGCTTGCCGACAATCGTTTCACAATTGCCGATTCAGGTTGGTACTGGCAGGTGGTGCCGCCCAAGCTCGGCACCAAGCCCTTGCTCTCGGCCTCGCGCCTAGGCGAGCCGCTGCCCGCCGGCCTTGCCGACCTGCAGACCCGCGATGCCAACCGCATCGCCACCTTTTCCATGATCGACGAGAAGGGCATCCAGCTTCGCGCCATCGAGCAGAAGGTGACCTTCTCCGGCAGTCCCGGCGAATACTCCTTCATGGTGACCGGCAACTTCGACGAATTGAAGGATGAGGTGCGGGCCTTTCGCAACGCGCTCTACATTGCTCTGGGCCTGCTTGGCGGCGGCCTTCTTGCAGCAATCGCTTTCCAGGTGAACTATGGCCTGAAACCGCTTACCCATTTGCAGAAGCGCCTGACCGACATTCGCGGCGGCAGGATCGAGATGCTGGAAAGCGATTACCCAAGCGAGATCCAGCCCGTCGCCGATGAACTGAATTTGCTTGTCCAGTCCAATTTCGAAATCATCGACCGCGCCCGCATGCAGGTCGGCAACCTCGCCCACGCATTGAAGACACCGATCAGCGTACTGACGAACGAGGCGCGCGATGCGCCGGGCCCCCTTGCCGAGAAGGTGAAGGAACAGGTCGATGTCATGCGCGACCAGGTGAACCTCTATCTCGACCGGGCCCGCCGCGCGGCGCGCGCCCAGAGCATCGGCGCCGTCACTGAAGTCGAGTCCGTGCTGCAATCACTTGGCCGCACCCTTGAACGCATCAACCGCGACAAGGGCGTTGCCATTGCCGTCACCTGCGATCCCGGCCTCAGGTTTCGTGGCGAGCGCCAGGACCTCGAGGAGATCGTCGGCAACCTGATGGACAATGCCTGCAAGTGGTGCAAGTCCAGGGTTGAGGTGCGCGGCCTCATGGTCGCCGCACCCGGCGAGGACGGCCGCCGCATGCTGGACATCCTGGTCGATGATGACGGGCCAGGGCTCAGGCCGGAACAGCGCGCCACCGCCCTGAAGCGCGGCCAGCGCCTCGATGAGTCCAAGCCGGGTTCCGGCCTTGGCCTCAATATCGTGACCGAAACTGCCGCCATGTATGGCGGGCGAGTCGACCTGGATGACGCGAATCTGGGGGGACTTAGGGTGCGTCTCAGGCTTCCAGCCGTCGCCTGACAGGTCTTGGTGGTGCGTCATCCCCGCGCACCATCCGGTGCACTGGCGCGCTTGTGGCGCCTGCTCTGGACCTCCACAGGCAACCTGAAAGGCAGGATTCCGGGGTGTGGCGGCCACAGCAGACGGCAAAAAATGCACGAGCCAGGGAAAACGCACAACCGCAAATTGTATCGCAATGCACATTGCCCGAACGGCGTTAGCTTGTTGACGATTCAATCCGTGTGAGAAATGCCCACACAGTTGAAAACGTTTAACTCTGGGGATAGGCTTCGTGCAGCTTCGCGCGAGAAAACAAAGAAGAAAGTGAGCGCCTGACAATTATAGATTGAAATTTTCTGGATGCAGGCGAGACCCGGTTACTACCCCCGGTCACGGGCCGCTTGCTGGGGGAGCGGGTCGTCAGGCCCGCTCCCCAACTGCCACTGAAGTCTCTGGCACGACGGGCACACCACGCTCCCGATACGGCGTGCGGCCATAAAATCCGCGATAGCATTTCGAGAAATGTGACGGCGATGAGAAGCCGCAGGCCAGTGCCACATTGATTACAGACATGTCTGTCTGCAACAGCAGCGATCGTGCCTTCTTCAAGCGCAACTCCAGATAATAACGTTTAGGCGAGCGATCGAGGTAGCGCCGGAACAGGCGTTCGAGCTGTCGCGTCGAGAGTCCAGCCTGTTGCGCAAGGATCGATGGGGAAAGCGGTTCCTCAAGGCTCTGCTCCATGCGCTCGACAATGGAGATGAGTTTCGGATGCCGGGCGCCGATGCGCGCAGGCAGCGAAAGACGCTGGTTTTCGCTGTGATGGCGGATCGGCGCATGCAGCACCGCCTCCGCAACCTGGGCAGCAAGATCCTGGCCGTGCTGGCTGGAAATGAGCGACAGCATCATGTCGAGAGCGGTGGTGCCGCCCGCCGACGTGAAGCGGTCATCATCGATCTCGAACAGGCCGCCAGTTGCATCGATGTCCGGATAGGCTTCGTTGAAACCGGGGAGATTTTCCCAATGGATGGTGCAGCGATAACCGTCGAGCAGGCCGGCCTCTGCAAGAATGTGTGCGCCGGTGCACACCGCGCCAATGTTGACGCCGCGGCGTGCCGTCTTGCGCAACCATGAGAGCAGGCGCTTGTCGGTGTTGTGCTGCACATCGATGCCACTGCAGACGATCACCGCCGCTTCGGCGGGAATGGATTCGAGATCGCCATTGACCATGGTGACCAGCCCGTTCGAGGCAGCAACCGGTTTCCCATCGAGCGAATGCAGCGTCCACTCGTAGAGCTTCTTGTTGCTGATTCGGTTGGCGAGGCGCAGCGGCTCGATGGCGGAGGTGACCGGCATCATCGTGAACAGCGGGACGAGGATCAGCGCGACACGCTGGGGGAGGTTTTTGGCTTTGTCACCGAACATGGGCACCCTCTGTTCGGCGCCTTATGCACTCGCGCGGCGGCATTGTCCATGAGCGCCATGTCGCACTCTGAAAACGACGAAGATTGCGCGATTAGGTCGGAAATCGGAGGTCCATGTCGCAAATGCCGGGGCGGGTTCGCATCGCCGTTGTAGTGTCTTGAATCTCAACAGGATTCTCCAGAAGGTTCGTCACCTCCGCCATGAACGCCCGTTCCCCCATCACCCCCGTGCCAACCGCCCTGATGGAAAACCCACTGGGCGCCTTTCTCGCCAAGGCCTCGATCGAGATCACCGGCAGACAGGTGGACAAGATTCCGCAGGTTGCAGAGTTGATGCCGAAGGGCGCCTCCGTCTTCGTGGCGCTGATCGATGCCGCCGACTTGCAGGGCCAGGTCGCCGCGGTGGCAGCGCTGCGCAAGGCCGGCTTCAATCCCATTCCGCATGTTCCGGCGCGCTTCGTGCGCGACGCAAATGACCTGACCGAGCGGCTCGCTGCCTTTACGGGCGAAGCGGCTGTCACGGACGTATTGGCGCTGGGCGGCGGCGCACCACAGCCCATCGGCCAGTATGACGCGGCGATCCAGATTTTGCGCACCGGTGCTTTCCAGAAGGCAGGCATCCGCCGCATCGGCATTGCCGGCCATCCTGAAGGCAACCCCGACATCACCAAGATTCACGGCGAAGCCATGCTGCTTGCCACGCTGAAAGAGAAGAATGCCTGGCTGAAGGACAACGGCATCGCCGGCTTCATCGCCACGCAGTTTCTCTTCGATGCCGGGCCGCTGGCCCATTGGGCCTCGGTGCTGCGCGAGGAGGGCATCGACCTGCCCGTTCACGTTGGCGTGCCGGGGCCTGCAACCATCAAGACGCTGGTGAAATATGCCGCCATGTGTGGTGTTGGAAATTCTGCGCGCTTCATCAGGAAGCAGGCGCTCAACGTCACCAAGCTGCTTTCGGTGTCGGAACCCACCGAGTTCGTGGACCAGCTGGCCACATTACATTTTGACAAGCCGGAACTCGGCATCGCCGCACCGCACCTTTATCCCTTCGGTGGCTTTGACAAGCTTTCCGCCTGGATGAAGGGCAGGCTGCCGTAACGGCGCGCGCCCCGGCACGACAATCAAAGGCCCGGCCATGCGCCGGGCCCCTGTTTTTCCATCATCTCAGAAACGGCCTTCGTTCTTCTCGGACAGGCGGCGCTGTTCCTTTGCATCCCACGAATTGCCGGTGCCGTAATAAATGGCAGCCGGGGCCGCATCCGTTTGCGAATTGAACAATGGCACTTCCTTGAACTTGCCCATGTAGCTTTCCATGCTCCTGAGGTCGTCGGACCGCTGGGCAAAGGCACCGGTTGAGAGGGCGGCGAGGGCGATAAGGGAAATTGCGAGCTTCTTCATGATTGTCTCCAGTTCTTCAGCGCAGTGAAGGGATTTCCACTCCGCAGATGCACTGGAAACGAGCCGACCCCACTGGAAAGTTTCAGGCTGGAGATCAACTCATCGTCAAGCATGCTCACGCACGCGTGAGGTGCGTGGCTCAGCCCCGAGGAAACAGCCTGACTTCGCTGCCATTGCGCGCCGCCTTGACGAGAAAGTCGAAGGCGTAATGGGCGTATGACCTGAAGACATAGATGTCGATGGTCGTCGCATCCACAACATGCAGGAGTGCGGCGATCTCGGCAAAGCGCATGCGCCGCACCGTGCCGGGCTCATAGCTGCCATCGGTGAGATCGAGCGTCGAACCCTTCATCACCACTTCGCGCGCAAGCTCGCCTTCAAGGCGCAGCACGGCGCGCATGTCCGAGACATTGACGGCGAGCGAATGCACGCTGCCGAGTTCCTTCACAAGATCATCGCTGAGCGATTGCGCCCTGGCGCGCGGGCAGGTGATGAGCCACTGGTCCGGCGAGAGCCACAGCACCTTGATGTCGCCCCAGCTTGCCGAACTGCGCGGTGTCCGCGGCAGGTCAACACCGAGCACCGCCTTTGCGGCGGCGAGGAAGGCCTTGTCGGTTGCGAGGCCACGCAAGTCCACCATGCCGCGCTCGGCGATCTCGCGGATGCCGACATAAGTGTTCTCTGCCGCTGCGCGATC
>CAZUKI010000097.1:0-9596 GCA_964620785.1 uncultured Aestuariivirga sp. | reverse complement strand
GGCGGAAATGCCCATGTGCGGCTTTTCGGGCCGCTCGGTGCAGATCCTTCAGCACCTTGGCGTTCCCTTCAAGGATGTGAACGTACTGGCCTCTGACGAAATGCGCCAGGGCATCAAGGACTACACTAACTGGCCGACGATCCCGCAGCTTTACGTAAAGGGTGAGTTCGTGGGCGGCGCCGACATCATGATGGAAATGTTCCAGTCGGGTGAACTGAAGCAGCTTCTCGCCGAAAAGGGCGTTGCAGCGTGAGCATCACTTTCTATCGCTCCAACGGTTCCTCCTGCGCACTTGCCACCCAGATCGCCCTTGAAGAAGCGGGCGCCGACTACAAGGCCGTGAAGCTTGACTTCAGCGCCGGTGAGCAGAAGAAGCCCGCCTTCCTCAAGATCAATCCCAAGGGCCGCGTGCCCGCCATGGTGACCGACAAGGGCATCCTCACGGAGACCGTAGCGCTGCTGCTCTATGTGGCGCAGACCTATCCCAAGGCCAATCTCGCCCCCACCGATCCCTTCGGCATTGCCAAGATGCAGGCCTTCAACGCCTATCTTGCCTCGACCGTGCATGTGAACCATGCCCACAAGCTGCGTGGCGCGCGCTGGTCCGATGACGAGGCCGCACACGAAAGCATGAAGAAGAAGGTCGCGAGCAACATGACCGAATGTGCCGCCCTCATCGAGAGTGACTATCTCGAAGGGCCGTGGGTCATGGGCCAGCAATATACGGTGGCCGACCCCTATCTCTATGTCATGGAAAGCTGGATGCCGGGCGACGGCGTGGACCTTTCGAAGTTCCCGAAGATCACCGCGCACAAGGCCGCCATGGAAAAGCGCCCCGCCGTGCAGAAGGTGATGGCGAGCTAGCCAGCCCGGTTACGGCATGGTTACGACATGGCTGGGCCATGGCGGTGGCCAATCGGCCGCCGGCCTGCGGCGATCATTTCATCCTGTCGAGAAACTGCTGCAACCGCAGCTTCTGCGGGCCATCGGCAACTGCCATTGCCGCGCTGACATCGGCGCGGGCCCCCGCCACGTCGCCCTGCTTCATGCGGTAGGTGGCCCGCACCACGAAAACTTCCGGCAACTCCGGCGACAGGGCGATGGCCTGGTCGAAATCAGCGAAGGCGGACGCGGTGGTCTTCAGCACCATCTTGGCCTCGCCGCGCCGCGCATAGGCAAGCCCGAAACGCGGATTGCCAATGATCGCGGTGGTGAAGTCGGCGATGGCCTTGTCGGGCTCACCGATCTTCAGGAGCATGCGGCCGCGTTCATAGGCTGCCTCGACATGGGCGGGATCAGTCTGCAGTGCCGCGTCAAAGGCCGACATGGCGGCGACAATATCCATAACCTTGAGGGCGGCACGGCCCCTTGCCACCAGGTCATCGGCGGGGGCCGCAAGGGCCGGCGCGCAGCAAAGCAGCAGCACCACGACGCGCCATAGTGCAGCGCTGCGGAACAGATGCCAGCCCAAAGCCTGACCTTGCCTGTCGCTACTTGCTGGCGAGGAAATCCCGCACTGCCTGGTCATAGCCTGCCGGGTCCTGCAGCATGGCGAAGTGGCTGGCGTCCTTGAGGATCACCAGCTTGGCGCCGGGAATGGCGCCCGCCATGTATTCGGTGTGGGCCCGCGTGATCGCTTCGTCATGGTCGCCGAGCACGATGGCGGTCGGCACCTTGATGGTGGCAAGCTGCTCTTTCGTCCAGGCGGGTTCACTGGCCCACATCTTGCTGATCTGTTCGACGAAGGCGTCATACTGGTCCGGCGTCTTTGACAGCTGCTTGTAGCTCTCGCCCATCCAGGTGATGTAGTTGCCGAAGGTCACGTTGGTCGCCACGTTGGGGTCAACGCCATCGACAGTCACATTGGCGGCCTGCGCGAAAAGCTTGCTCAGGCGCTCCGGATGGCTGAGCGCGATGTCGATGCCGATGATGCCGCCATCACTCCAGCCGACCAGCGCCGTCTTGTCGATCTTCAGCGTGTCGAGCAGCGCCAGGTAATCCGAAGCCATGATGTCATAGCCAAAGGGCGTGTCGTTGCGTGTCGAGCGCCCGTGGCCGCGGCTGTCGGCAACGATCACCAGATTGGTCTTGGCAAAGTCGATGACCTGGTTGGCCCAGATGTCGGCATTGCCGAGGCCGCCATGAATGAAGAGGATGGGATCGCCCTTGCCATAGGTGGCGTAATACATCTCGATGCCGTTGACCTTGGCATAGCCAGTTTCATTGGCCTGCGGCATGGCGGGCGGCTTGGGCAGCGTCATCCAGCGGTCCTCGGCAAGTGCCCCCGCGGCAAGGCCCGCGATGGAAATCACAACGGCAAACACAAAACTGACAATACGCATGACGACGATCCCTTCCGATGAAGGCCGGACGTTATCAAGCTTTCCCCGGTGGCAGAAGGCCCCGCGTCATTGCGTGCAATCCACGCCAAACCATCCCTGCCATGCGCGGGCGCCCGATTGACCATGCCGGGTGAAGCAGGCAGTGACGGCGCGATGACCCCCGCCACGCAGCCGCTGACCAAGGCCCCCAGCCATTTCAAGGCTTATGTGCTGCTGGTCATCACCGTCATCATCTGGGGCTTTGCGCCTGCCCTCATCCGTTCTTTTTCGCTGGCCGCCGGCCCCCATGAATCGATCTTCATCCGCCTCACATCGGTGGCCCTGATCTGCCTGCCACTGCTTGCCGCCTTCGGCTGGCGCATCAAGAGGCAGCATCTGGGCTATTTCCTCACCGCCTCGTGGATCGGCACCTTCGGCTATTTCCTGGGCTCGATCTACGGCTTCACCTACATCACCACCGGCCCCGGCGGATTGCTGATGGCAACCCAGCCTTTGATGATCGCCGGCCTTGCAGCCATCATGGGCACCGACCGCCTGACGCTGCCGGTCGTCCTTGGTTTTGCATTGGCATTCGCGGGCACGCTCTACCTGCTCAGCGGCGACCTCGCCCTTGGCGGCACCGATCCGGTGTTCGGCGCCCTCTGCATCCTCGCCTGCGGTGTCGCCTTCGCCATCAATGTCGTGCTGACGCGGCCGCTCGTTCATGAATATGGCCCCTTGCGCGTCACACTTATCAACCTGGCGCTGCTGGGCGTTCCGGCCCTGCTCTTCTTCAGGCCTGTCGCCTTCGACGTCCTGAAGAACCTCGATGCCGAAGCCTGGTTCGCCCTGTTCTACCTCGGACCGCTCGGCACCATCTTTGCTTCCGTGCTGTGGAACTTCGCGGTCGGAAAGCTGGCGCCCTCCACGGTGGGCGGCTCTCTCTATGTCATTCCCATTCTCTCGGCGGTTGGCGGCTGGATGATTCTCGGCGAGCCCATCACAGGCCACACGATGATCGCCGGAGCCATCATTCTCGCCGGCGTGGCTGTCGCCGAATATGGCAAGGCCCTCGCTGCAAGGTTCCAGGTTTAGGGCCTCGCGAGTGTAGCGATTGTATGTGTCGCAAAGCTGCATGACGGCCATGCCGCGGCCACTGGGCCTGAACTTACCAACTGCAGCAGCACCTGTTACATTGGTGCGATGACAGCCGAGACCAGATCCGCCCCGACAGCCGTCCCGACACCGTGGTACTACCTGCCGATGATCGTGCTGATCGCCGGTTGCCTCGTCGCCATCACCAATTTCGGCGTGCGCTCCACCTTCGGGCAGTTCACGGTGCCGATCTCCGAGGCCAATCACTGGCCGCGCGAAATCTATTCTTTCGCGATGGCCCTGCAGAACCTGCTCTGGGGCATTGCCACGCCCTTCGCCGGTGCCCTCGCCGACCGCTACGGTTCGGCGCGTGTGCTGATGTCAGGCGCCCTGTTCTACTGCGTGGGCACATTGATCATGGCCTTCACGGGAAATGCCATGATCTTTCATTTCGGTGGCGGCATCCTGGTCGGCATCGGCATCGCGCTTTCCTCCTTCGGCATTGTCATGGCGGCCCTCGGCCGCATCGTTCCGCCGGAAAAGCGCTCCTGGGCCTTCGGCCTTGCAACAGCCTCGGGCTCTCTGGGCCAATTCATCTTCAACCCGCTCGCTGCGGCGCTGATCTCTGCCTATGGCTGGCAGCAGGCGCTGATCATCCTCGCCTTCTCCTCGCTCATCATCATCCCCTTTGCCATGCCGCTGATGGTGCAGAACGCCAGCGCGGGCACCAGGGATGCGGGCGAAACCGATCTCTCCTTGCGCGCCGCCATCGGCCATGCCTTCGGCCATCGCTCCTACAATCTTCTGGTGGCGGGTTTCTTCGTCTGCGGCTTCCAGATCGCCTTCGTCACCGTGCATCTTCCGCCCTACCTCGCCGAGCATGGCATCAGCCGTGAAATGGCGGGCATCGCCCTCGCCCTGATTGGCCTGTTCAATGTCATCGGCTCCTATACGGCTGGCATCATCGGCGGAAAGCGCGAGAAGCGCGTGCCGCTGAGCCTCATCTACCTGCTGCGCTCGGTTGCCATCGCCGTTTTCATCCTGCTGCCCATCACGCCGCTCAGCACCATCATCTTCACCGCCGTGCTCGGCCTGCTCTGGCTCTCCACCGTGCCCTTCACCATGGGCCTCGTCACCGTGATGTTCGGCACCCGCTACATGGCAACGCTCTATGGCTTTGCCTTTCTCAGCCACCAGATCGGCGCCTTCCTCGGTGTCTGGCTGGGTGGCAAGCTCTATGACCAGTTCGGCAGTTATGATCCGGTCTGGTGGATGGGCGTGGCGCTTGGTCTCTTTGCCTTCCTGGTCCATCTGCCGATCCGCGAGAAGCGCGCCGAGACTTTCGCGGCGGCATGATCGAGCGCCCGCACCGCTTCGCCTTCAGGTTCTTCGCGGCGGTGATCGCCATCTGGATTGTGGCGATGTTCGCCCTGATGCGCGCCTCGCTGCTGCCCGCCGAAGCCACCGGAACCATGCTCGCGGTCTTTGATCCCTCGGCAAGCGCCGATGATGCCTTCGCGGCGATCACCCGTGCCGGCGCCAGGCCCATCCGCAAGACCGCCTTCGGCTTCATCTGGGTGGTGGACGGAACAGCGGGCAAGCTGACACGTGAGGGCGCCATCGGCGCCTACCGCGACCTGCCGATCAGCCCGGAAATTGCTGGCTGTGTCGCCGTCGCTGATGCAAAGGTAAGTGCAGCTTTTGGTCTTTGAACAGGCGGAGGGGAAATGCCCATGATGAAAGTGCGTTACGCTGTGGTCGGCAATGGCTGGATTTCCCAGGAGGCCTTCACGCCGTCACTCCGCCAGACCGGCAACTCCGAGGTCGTGGCCATTGTCAGCGGCAACCGCGAAATGGCCCAGAGGCAGGCCGCCTTCCACGGCATCGCCAAGGTCTATGACTACAGCGAATACGACACCATGCTGAAGAGCGGCACGGTGGACGCCGTTTACATCGCCCTGCCCAATTCCATGCACGCTGATTATTCCATGCGGGCGAGTGCGGCGGGCGTCCACGCCCTCGTCGAAAAGCCGCTGGCCACCACGGTTGCCGAATCCGAGGCGATGATCGCCGCCGCCGCCAAGGCCGGAGTCTTCCTCTCGACGGCCTACCGGCTGCACACCGACGAGCCGACGCTCGCCCTCTATGACCTTGTGCGGAAGGGCGCGATCGGTGATCCGCGGCTGTTCACGACGATCTTCAGTTTCCAGATCGTCGCGAAGAACCACCGGCTTCTTGCAAAACATTGGGGCGGCGCACTTCAGGATATCGGCGTCTATTGCATCAATGCCATGCGCCATGTCTTTGCCGCCGAGCCGCTGCGTGTTGCCGCCTTCGACAGCATGGGCGAGGATGATGCGCGATTTTCCGAAGTGCCGGCGACCGTCTCGGCCCTGCTGCGCTTTCCCGGCGGCAGGATTGCGAGCTTCCAGTGCAGCTTCGGGGCAGACACGACAGATACTCTCACGGTCACCGGTTCCGAAGGCCAGATCACCGTCACCAACCCCTATCGCTTCTCGCAGCCGCGCACCCTGGAAATTCGCCATGGCAATGCCGTCGAGGTCCGCAATTTTCCGGTGACCGACAATTTCAGCGGCCAGGCTGCCTATTTCTCCGACTGCATCCTCAAGGGCACAAAGCCCGAGCCCGATGGCGAAGACGGCCTTGCCGACATGATCATCATGCTCGCCATCGAGGAGGCGGTCCGCAGCGGCAAGACCCAGGACCTCGTTATCCCGGCGCGCCCGCATTATGCCGAGACTTCGCAGATGCGTTCCTTCCCGCTTGTCAGCCATCGCCTCGTCGAGGTCTGATGATCATGGTTTGCCTTTAGAAGTTCTCAGGCATTTGCATCTTGACTGCTGGGGAAACCCGGCATCAATCTGTGCATCTCTGCATTGAGGAGAAAGCCATGTGCAACCAGTGTGTGATTGAAAACGTGAAGTCGACCATGCTCTCGCGCCGGAACATGTTCCACAAGGCGGCAGCAGCGGGTGCTGCGGCCCTTGCCGCCAGCGTGGTGAGCGCCCGCGAGTCGCTTGCCCAGTCGTCGGGCAAGGTCGTTGACCTGACCCACTCCTATGACGAGAATTTCCCGACCTTCGATGGCAAGCCCGGCATCATCAGGGAGAAGGTCGTGGACTTCAAGAAAGATGGCTACAACATCTACAAGCTCACCATCTTCGAGCACACCGGAACCCACATCGACGCGCCATTGCACTTCACCGAGTCAGCCACTTCCGTTGCCGATCTCGCACCGGAAAACCTGGTCTGCCCGCTGTGCATCATCGACATCAAGAACAAGGCCAAGGAAGACGCCAACGCCACCGTGAGCAAGGCCGACATCGAGGCATGGATCTCCGCCAATGGCGCAATCCCCAAGGGCGCGCTGGTGGCGCTGAATTCCGGCTGGGCCGCAAAACTCGGGACGCCCGAATTCCGCAACACCCCGGACGGCGCCTTTGCCTTCCCCGGCTTCGCCAAGGAAGCAACCGACCTGCTGCATGAGGCGGGAGCGGCGGCAATCGGCGTTGATACGCTGTCGCTCGATCCCGGCAACTCCAAGGATTTCGCCGTGCACTATTCCTGGCTGCCGGCAGGCCATTTCGGCATCGAGAACCTTGCCAACCTCGACCAGTTGCCGGCCAAGGGTGCCACCATCTTTGTTGGCGCCCCAAAACATGCCGGCGGAACCGGCGGCCCGGCCCGCGTGCTGGCGACCGTCTAGTGCCGACCGCAAAGCTGCTCAGCGATGAAGAGGCGGGGGCGGAAGCCCTCGCCGTCTTCAACGACATCCGCGCCAAGCGGAACACCGACTATGTGAACAACTTCTGGCGGGCACTGGCCCATGATCCGGTCCAGCTCAAGGCCCTGTGGGAACGCCTGCAGCAGGTGATGGCCCCGGGAGCCCTTGATCCTCTCGTCAAGGAGATGATCTATGTCGCGGTCTCGACCGCCAACAACTGCTCCTACTGCATCCACTCCCACACCGCCGCGGCCCGCGCCAAGGGCATGACGGACGCCCAGCACAATGAACTTCTCGCCGTCATTGCCGCCGCCTCGCAGACCAATGCGCTGGCAACCGCCCTGCAGGTCGAAACCGACGAACGCTTCAAGGTTTGAGTGAAGCACACAGCACGAAGTCATCGCGGCTGGCACTGTGCGCCGGCTGCTGCCAGCGGCGCGTTAAGCCTTCATTGATGGAATCGGCAAAGACTGAGGGTCCAGTTTGCGTTGAAATGCTGTCTGCAGGAGACCTGTGATGACCGTCAGCGTCTTGGAAAAACAACTGCTCGGTTGGAGCCTGACCACCGCGGAAATTCTCTACCGCATGCCGGACCACCGCGCCATTCTGCAAAGCTTCGTCTGGCAGGACTACGACCATGCCCCGAAATTCCCCAGGCTTTCGCAGTTCCTCGATTACTGGGAGCGTAATCTCGAGGGCCCGCTGCACAGCGTGCGCATCGCCCACGCCTCGATCATCGGCCCGCATGAACTGAAACATGTCAACGCCGAGTGGCGCTTGCACTAGGGACTGAGCCCTTCCGGCTTTCCTGCCGCGACGACAAGCAACTTGCCCGGATCGATCAGCCTGGCGATCACCCGCTGCACCGCCTCGATCGTCACCTGGTCAATCAGGCTTTCGCGCCGCGCTGCAAAGCCACTGTCGAGACCGCTGATCTTCTGGTCGAGCAGAACGCTGGCCATGCTGCTTCCCGCATCGAAGCCAAGGGCAATCTGACCCTTGAGAATGGCCTTCGCCTTGCTGAATTGTTCGTTGGTGACGCCGGGGTTGAGCAGCAGGCCAAGCCCGCGCCGCACCTCGCCGAGTGCTGCCCCGGCAGTGGCGTTTGCCGTGCTGAAGCGCCCCCGCAGCACATGCATCCGGCGATAGTCGCCTTGCTGGAAATTGACGCCATAGCTCATGCCGCGCTGCTCACGGATGAGTTCATTGAGCGTTTCCTCGACGATCTGCGTGGCGACGGTAGCAGCCTCATAGTCGGGATCAGTCTCCGGAATTCCCTGCAGCCTGAACTCGAAGAAGGTCTGCGCCGTCTCCGCCGGAATGACTTCAAGCTGCGGCCCCGGCGCAAGCGTTGCCACGGGCGGCGGCGCAAGCGGCTCACCTTGCGGCAGTGACGCGAAAAGCTGGTCGAGATAGGCCGCCGCCTCTGCTTCGCTCATGTCGCCGACGATGACCACCTTGAGTCGGCTCAGCACGAAGCTGCGCTTCCGCATGTCCTCCAGCTCTTTCCTGCCAACATGCGGCAGGCCTTGCGGCGCCAGCGTGAACGCATCCACATAGGGATGCCCCGGCAGGGCCTGGGCCAGCGAGGCGCGGCCCGCGATGTATTCGGGATTCTGCTGCCGCGCCCGTTCCGAACTCAGGTAGTAGTCGCGCATGCGCGCAATGGCCTCATCTGGAAAATGCGGCTCCGCCAGCGTTATCTTCACCAGGTCGGCGGCTTCCTTGCGGTACTCAACTGGCACGCTCATATAGCCATAGAAGTAATCGACGCCCTGGTCGAAGCCAAGCCACATGCCGATGTCCCTGACCTTCTGCCGGTAGCTGCTGCCGTCATAGGGGCCGGCGCCTTCATTCAGCATGCCCGACATCAGCATCGCTGTTCCCTCGAAGCCCTTTTCATCACTGGTGCTGCCGCCCTCGAAGGCAAAGCGAACATGGACAACCGGCGCTACATGGCGCTCGACGAACCACGCCCTGATGCCGGACGTGCTGGTGATTTCCTTGACCTCGAGCGCAAAGGCCTGGGCGCTCGCCATGACGAGGAAGACGGTTGCAACAAGAACACGGATCATGGGGCGCCCGCTCCATCGCGTAGGAGAACTGCCGTCACGCTGCGCTCATAGACCAGGTTGCGCGCCACCGCCTGCCGGACGTCATCCGGTGTCAGGCTCTCCCATGACTTGAGGCTATAGGCATCCTGAATGTCGCGGCCGTGGATCATCAGGTCCCCGATCCACATGGCCATGCCCTGCTGCTGGTCGGGAATGAAGGCCCCGGAAATCTTGGCGCGGCGAAGGAAGTTGCTGATCTCTTCGGCGCTGGGTCCCTGTTCCTTGAGCAGATCTAGCTTGCTGCGGATGCGTGCCTCGATGCCGCGGACATCGAAGCCTGTTCCACCTGCCGTGTTCATCGACGCGGTGATGGTGAAAGTT
>CAZUKI010000096.1:3810-9714 GCA_964620785.1 uncultured Aestuariivirga sp. | reverse complement strand
CTTCGGAAACCTTTTCCAGACCGTTGATCGGATTCCCCTTTCTCACGTCGCCCGGATAGCCCTTGGAAGCCAGCACCACGGTCAGTGCCGCTTCCTGCTTCCACGTGGCACTCTGCTGCGCAATCGTGCCGTCGGCGCAGGCCTTGAGCAGTGCCAGCAGGTCGCTGTCGAGGCGCGGCATCAGTACTTGCGTTTCCGGGTCGCCGAACCGGGCGTTGTATTCGATGAGCTTGGGCCCGTCTTTGGTCAGTATCAGCCCGGCATAGAGCACGCCGCGATAGGGGTGGCCCATCTTCTTCAGGGCGCTCACGGTGGGCTTGATGATGTCCTGGAGCGTCGTGGCGATCAGCTCGTCCGTCAGGCAGGGGGCTGGCGAATAGGCGCCCATGCCGCCCGTGTTGGGTCCGGTGTCGCCGTCACCGGCACGCTTGTGGTCCTGCGCGGTGCTGAGCGGCAGGATGTCCTCGCCATCGGTCAGCACGAAGAAACTTGCTTCTTCACCCTCGAGAAATTCCTCGATAACGCAGGAGGCACCACCAAAGCGGCCTGCGAAGATTTCGCGCACTGCGGCTTCGGCCTCGGCGAGGGTCATGGCCACCGTGACGCCTTTGCCCGCTGCCAATCCATCGGCCTTGATGACGATGGGGGCGCCCACCTTGTGCAGATAGGCAAGTGCCGGTTCCTCGCTGTCGAAACGCTCATAGGCCGCGGTTGGAATGTTGTTGGCGCGGCAGATGTCCTTGGTGAAGCCCTTCGAGCCTTCAAGCTGCGCGGCAAATTTGTCGGGCCCGAAGGCCTGAATGCCCGCTGCCGCTAGGTCATCCACGATGCCTGCAACCAGCGGCGCTTCTGGGCCTACGACCACGAACGTGACACCGCGTGCCATGCAGAAGGCGGCGATTGCCGCATGGTCCGTCACATCAAGCGCGATGCAGTCCGCCACCCTGGCGATGCCGGGGTTTCCCGGCGCGCAGTAAAGGCGCGTGAGCAGGGGGCTCTGTGCCAGCTTCCAGGCGATGGCGTGTTCGCGTCCCCCCGAGCCGATCAGCAGCACGCGCATGTCAGAAACTCCTCTTGCATGGCTTGCGCTTGTCGCATGTAATGCCCGTGAATCAAGCAGCTTTTGCCACAATGCCCACAGACTTTTCCTTCGATCCCGAGACCGGCGAGATTCGCGATGGCGCCTCCAATCTGGCTGAACTCACGGTTTCGGAAGTTGCCCAGGCTCTGAAGCGCACCATCGAGGATCGCTTCGGCTTCGTGCGCATCCGTGGCGAAATCTCGGGCTACAGGGGCGCCCATTCTTCCGGCCATTGCTACTTTTCACTGAAAGATGCTGGCGCCAAGCTTGACGCTGTCATTTGGCGCGGCAATTTCAACAGGTTGCGCTCAAAGCTTCAGGAAGGGCTTGAAGTTGTCGCCTCCGGCAAGCTGACCTCCTATCCCGGCAAGTCATCCTATCAGATCGTCATCGAGAACGTGGAACCGGCAGGCGTCGGTGCCCTCATGGCGCTGCTCGAAGAGCGCCGCAAGAAACTCGCTGCCGAAGGCTTGTTTGAAGCCGGACGCAAGAAGCCGCTGCCCTTCCTGCCGGAGGTGATCGGCGTCGTCACCTCGCCGACCGGTGCCGTCATCCGCGACATCCTGCACCGCCTCAATGACCGCTTTCCGCGCCACGTCATTGTCTGGCCGGTGCGCGTGCAGGGTGAAACTGCGGCAGCGGAAGTGGTGGCGGCCATCAACGGCTTCAATGCCCTGCCGCGCAAACCCGACCTGCTCATCGTGGCGCGCGGTGGTGGTTCACTCGAAGATCTCTGGCCGTTCAATGATGAGGCCATCGTGCGCGCCGTCGCCGCCAGTTCCATTCCGGTGATTTCGGCAATCGGCCATGAGACCGACACGACACTTATTGACCATGTGGCTGATTGGCGCGCCCCCACGCCCACCGCTGCTGCCGAACGCGCCGTGCCGGTGCGTGCCGAACTTCTTGCGGAAATATCCTCGCTTGAGGCGCGGCGGCGGCGGGCCATCATCCGCGTGCAACAGGAGCGCCGCCTGCGCCTGCAATCGGCGAGCCGCGCCCTGCCGCGCCCAGATGACATGCTCGCCATGGCCCGCCAGGGCCTCGACGGCTTGGTGGCGAGGCTTCCCAAGTCGCTCACGTCCAATGTCCAGCGTCATGGCCTGGCGCTCGCGCGTCTTGCGGGCAGGTTGTCGCTGCAACCCTTGCAAGCCCGTGTCGGCGAGCACCGCCGCCGCATGGATGAATTGCCGCTCCGTGCCCGCCGTGCCCTTGTGCAACTGCTGGGCCGCCGCCGTGACCGCTTCATCGCGGAAGCAAAGCTCCTGCACTCCATGGGCTACAAGTCGGTTCTCGCGCGCGGCTTTGTCGTGGTGCGGGACATCGAGGGGCGGACGCTGCACCGGGCCGCCGCGGTCATGCCCCAGGCCGAACTTTCCATTGAATTTGCCGATGGCAGGGTGTCGGTCAAGGCAAGAGGCGAAACCAAGGGCGGCGGCGGACAGGGCTCCCTTTTCTAGACGGGGCACCCTCTTCTAATTTGGCCTTGCATCCACTATGTCCCGCAACATGAACCGCATGGACCAGATCTTCCCCGCCCAGCGCGAGGCAAAGCTACGCTACCTTGACCACGAATTTGAGGTGATAGCGCCGGGTGAGTTTGTGCGCTGTGCCGCAACTGGTGATCCGATCAGGCTGGATGCGTTGCGTTATTGGAGCGTCGCAAAACAGGCGCCGTTCAAGTCGCCTGATGTTTCCTTTGTCGATTTCCTGAAGTCGGCCAACTGAACTTCAGATGATGCCCTTGGCCATCATCACATAGTGGATGATGTCCTTCTGGAAGATCACGAAGGCGTTGGCCGCAACCATCACGCCTTGCGTCCAGTATAGTGTTGAGGCGCGCAGCCTCGGGCTTTGTCTGGCTCGTCGTGTGACGTATAGGATAAGAAAGACGGTGTTGATGCCCAACAGCACCACAAGCAGCGGCGGGTTGCCCGTGGTTAGAAACTGGTAAAACTCTTCCCAGCGTGCATTCCAAAAGAGATTGATGTCGAAATATCTGGACATGGCCCATATACCGTCCCGAAACGGTGCTCCTCTGCCGCCGGACGTGACTTTAGGGGATAGCCCTTAAGATTTGATTGAAAGTCTCGGCGCTGGAAACCGGGCTAAAACATGGGCTGGAATTCCATGTTGCACTGCAGTATATAGGTCTGTTCCTGTGGAGTTTCGAAATGCCGAAGAAAGCCTGGACACCTGATAGCTGGCGCGCCCTTCCCGTGCAGCAAATGCCTGCCTACACGGATGCGGAATCCCTTGCGCGCACCGAAAAGCTGCTCGCAGGTTTTCCGCCGCTGGTTTTTGCAGGTGAGGCGAGGAAGCTCAAGAAGAAGCTGGCCCGTGTCGCCGAAGGCCGCGGCATCCTGCTTCAGGGTGGCGATTGTGCCGAAAGCTTCGCCGAGCATTCCGCCGACAATATCCGCGACTTCTTCCGCGTCTTCCTGCAGATGGCGGTTGTGCTGACTTTCGCTGGCGGCCAGCCGGTCGTGAAGGTGGGCCGCATCGCCGGACAGTTCGCCAAGCCGCGCTCCTCGCCGACCGAAACCATTGATGGCATCGAATACCCGATCTACCGCGGTGACATCGTCAATGATGCTGCTGCCACGATGGCTGGCCGCAAGCCGGACCCGCAACGCCAGGTCATGGCCTACCGGCAGTCCGCCGCAACCATGAACCTGCTGCGCGCTTTTGCCCAGGGTGGCTATGCCAACCTGGAAAACGTGCATCGCTGGACGCTGGGCTTCCTCAAGGACTCGCCCGCCTTCGAGCGCTACCAGGAATTGGCGGACCGCATCTCGGAAACCCTTGGCTTCATGAAGGCCTGTGGCATCACCGCTGAATCAGCGCCGCAGCTGCGCGTCACGGATTTCTTCACCAGCCATGAGGCGTTGCTGCTGGGCTACGAGCAGGCGCTCACCCGCGTCGATTCAACCAGCGGTGACTGGTACGCAACCTCGGGCCACATGCTGTGGATCGGTGATCGCACCCGCCAGCTTGACCATGCCCATGTCGAGTTCTGTCGTGGCGTGAAGAATCCCATCGGCCTGAAATGCGGTCCTTCGCTCAAGGCCGACGAGCTCATCAAGCTCATCGATCTTCTGAACCCGGACAACGAGGCTGGCCGCCTGACGCTGATCGCCCGCTTCGGCGCCGACAAGGTGGACAAGCACCTGCCGGACCTGGTGCGCGCCGTGAAGCGCGAGGGCAGGGTGGTCGTGTGGTCCTGTGACCCCATGCATGGCAACACCATCAAGTCGACCAGCGGCTACAAGACCAGACCGTTCGATTCGATCCTCGCCGAAGTCCGCCGCTTCATGGCGGTGCACCGCGCTGAGGGCACCCATGCCGGCGGCATCCATGTCGAGATGACCGGCAAGGATGTCACGGAATGCACCGGCGGCCTTCGTGCCCTGCGCGATGAGGACCTGAACGATCGCTATCACACCTTCTGCGATCCGCGCCTCAACGCCACGCAGGCGCTGGAACTGTCTTTCCTCCTTGCCGAGGAAATCAAGAAGGAAATGGCTGCGCGCCCGCCCATCGAGGACGATGAAGTCGAGGCCGCGGAGTAGGGACTTGATTGGGCGGTTGGCTCGCCCTAAATGATTGATACGTTCTCAGGGCGGGGTGTAACTCCCCACCGGCGGTAGATTGGGTCAAACCCAAAAGCCCGCGAGCGGCTTCCAGGTGCCAAAGGCCCCAGGCAGTGTCAGCAGACCCGGTGTAATTCCGGGGCCGACGGTATAGTCCGGATGAAAGAGAACAGATGACGGAAGGACCATGCCCCCTTGGGGGCAGGTGTCATTTTCCGTCATGGCCCTGTTGAACGTGGAAGACGTGAACAACAGGCTGCCATGGATCAGGCCCAAACATCGACGATTACCGAAGCCGGCTTGGCTGTTGCCATGCGCGAGGCCCTTGCGGCGGCGCGCCGCTTTGAGGGCGCAACAGCACCCAATCCGCCGGTTGGCTGTGTGTTGCTCGATGCCGCCGGAAACGTGCTCGCCGTTGCCGCCCACCAGCGTGCCGGAACACCGCACGCCGAAGCCCTTGCCATCGCCGAAGCACGCGACAAGGGCAATCTCGCGGCGCTTCACACCGTCGTCGTCACGCTCGAACCCTGCAATCATCATGGCCGCACGCCACCTTGCAGCGAGGCGATCCTTGCAACGCCTGCGCGCCGCGTCGTCATCGGCGTTGCCGATCCCAATCCCCGTGTTGCCGGCGGTGGCGCGGAACGGCTGCGCCAGCAGGGCCTCGATGTGCAGTCCTTCAAGGGCGATGCCACGCAACTTCGCCGCCTGATCGCACCCTTTGCCAAGCGCGTGACGCAAGGGCTGCCATTCGTCACCGTCAAGCAGGCCGTCAATCGTGCGGGCAGCATGGTGCCACCGGCCGGCCAGAAAACTTTCACCTCGCAGGGGTCACTGTTGCTTGCCCATGCGCTGCGCCGCCGCGCCGACGCCATCATCACCGGTTCCGGCACGATCCTTGCGGATGATCCGCAATTCACCGTGCGCCACCTGCCGGACCATGTTGGCAAGCGCCGGCGCCTCTACATCCTTGATCGCCGCGGCCGCGTGCCCGCCGCCTATCTGGAAGCCGCGGGCCAGCGTGGCCTTGATGCGGTCATCGCCACGGATTTTGCCGCTGTCCTCGATGATGCCGCCGGTGCCGGCTGCAACGAGGTGCTGGTGGAGGCCGGTCCGCAACTGACGGCCCATGTGCTGCAGGGCCCCTATTGGGACGAGCACGTCCGCATCACCCAGACCGATGGCGAAGACAAGGTTGAGATTTTGACACAGGCAGGTAGCGATGTTCTC
>CAZUKI010000096.1:1495-3710 GCA_964620785.1 uncultured Aestuariivirga sp. | reverse complement strand
GAACGCGCCGTCAGCCTGAACACCAGGCTGTCGGGCCACCTGGTGCAGGGCCATGTCGATGGCATTGCCACTCTTGCCTCTGTCGAGAAGCAATCGGGGGCCTGGAAACTCGCCGTCGATTTGCCGCCCGCCCTTTCGCGTTATTGCGTCGAAAAAGGGTCGATTGCCCTGAACGGTATCAGCCTCACCATCAACAGCATCGAGGACCGTGCCGATGGCGCCTTGCGCATCGGCCTGATGATCATTCCCCACACCTGGGAACACACCAATTTGCACGGCCTCACGCCTGGCGCTCCCCTGAACGCCGAGGTTGATGTGATGGCCAAATATGTGGAGCGACTATGTCAGCCTTATCAACCGCGCTAGCGCAACTGAAGCGTGGCGGCATCATCATTCTTGTCGATGATGAAAACCGCGAGAACGAGGGCGATCTTGTCGTCGCCGCGGAATTTGCCAATGCCGAGGCCGTGAACTTCATGGCCCGCCATGCCCGCGGCCTCATCTGCCTGCCCATGGCGGGCGAGCTTGTGGACCGCTTCGGCCTGCAGCCCATGACGCCGGCCAACAAGGCCCGCCGCTCCACCGCCTTCACGGTTTCGGTCGAGGCCCGGGACGGCATCAGCACCGGCATCTCGGCGGCTGACCGCGCCCGCACCATCGCCGCCCTGATCAATCCAGACGCCAAGCCCGGCGATGTCGTCTCGCCAGGCCATGTCTTTCCCCTGCGCGCCGCCGAAGGTGGCGTGATGAAGCGCCAGGGCCACACAGAAGGCGCCATTGATCTCATGCGCATGGCAGGCCTGACGCCTGCCGCGATGATCTGCGAGGTGATGCGCGAAGACGGCACCATGATGCGCCGGCCCGAACTTGAAGCCATGGGCCGCCAGCATGGCCTGCCTGTGCTCACCATCGCGGAGATCATCAGGCACCGCAAGCGCACCGAGAACTGGGTGACGGACATTGCCGAAGCCGAGCTTCCGTCCGCCTATGCCGATGAGCCGTTGCGCATCCGCGCCTTCCGCAGTGCCAGCGATGGCGCTGAGCATCTTGCCATCATCCGCTATCCGCTCAAGGGCACGCCGCTGGTGCGCGTTCATTCCGAATGTGTGACCGGGGAGGCGCTGGGTTCGTTGCGCTGTGATTGCGGCCCGCAACTGCAAGAGAGCCTGCGCCTTGTTTCTGAGAGTGAGGGCGGGGTGGTGATCTACCTGCGCAACCATGAGGGCCGGGGCATCGGCCTTGCCAACAAGATCCTGGCCTATGCCCTCCAGGACAAGGGCCACGACACCATCGAGGCCAACACCGCGCTTGGCTTTGCTCCTGACCAGCGCGACTACACCGCCGCCGCCCACATGCTCAAGTCGCTGGGTGTTGCCTCGCTTGTGCTTCTCTCCAACAACCCGGAAAAGCGCCGGGCCCTGGAAGAGGCGGGCCTTGAGGTTGTGGAGCAGCGTCCGCTCGTCATTCCCTCAAACCCTTTCAATGCCGACTATCTCGCCACCAAGCGCGATCGGATGGGCCACTTTCAACCAGACAAGGTGAACAACTGAACATGACAAGGATTGCAACGAAACCCTGGCGCATTGCCCTGGTGGTCAGCCGCTTCAATGCGGCAATCACCGGTGGCCTCAGGGATGGCGCGCTCAAATATCTCGCCGAACAGGGCATCACCGTTTCTCCCGCCAGCGTCTTTCCGGCACCCGGCGCCTTTGAAACCCCGCTCATTGCCAAGGCCCTGGCGAAGTCGGGAAACTATGATGGCGTAGTCTGCCTGGGTTGTGTCACCAAGCACGAGACCGCCCATTTCGAATTTGTCAGCCTCGGCGCCACCATGGGCCTGATGCAGGCGATCCTCGACACGGAAGTGCCCATCGCCTTCGGCATTCTCACGACCTACACCGATGAGCAGGCCCGTTCCCGCAGCGCGGCCGACGCCAACAACAAGGGCATCGAGGCCGCCGCCGCCTGCATCGAGACTTTGGAAACACTCGCCAGGATCAGGTAATCGCTGCCAAGTCTCTGTGGACAGCAGCTAAGGCGCTGGTGCAAATCCGGCTTCCGTCTTGCGGCTGGAACGGCGGAATTCGCCCCAGATATGCGTGAAGAGGGCGGCCAGCACCACGAGGCCGCCGGCCAGCGTCCAGATGCCCGGCGTTTCATTGAGGAACAGCCACACCCAGAACGGCGTGAACGGCACTTCGAGGGCAGCAAGCAG
>CAZUKI010000096.1:0-1395 GCA_964620785.1 uncultured Aestuariivirga sp. | reverse complement strand
ATGCCCGTGATCATGCTCATGGCCGAAAGCAGCGCCACGCCGACACCCGGCCAGCCGCCGCGCCGGAAGTCACCGAAGGCCAGCCGTCCCTCGAGGAAACAGTGCAGGGTGAACACCGCAAGGCCCGAAAACAGCCCGCGGATCATCAGCATGGTCATGAGGTCGAGCGAAATGCCGCGCACGAACAGCCCGGCGGAAGACCAGCAAGGCGCTGCACCTGCCACCATGATGAGGCCCAGTTGGTGCTGTGCGTGAGGCTGCGCCGCCATGCCTGCGTGCCTAGCAGGCCCGCCGCTGCTCCGGCAGGTCGTAAACGGCATGGCAACCCTGCGACCCGCCCCCGCTTGCTTTTTCCGCGCCGTTTGGGCATGACGGCCCCAATGTTTAACGCCCGCCCATATGCCGTTAACATTTGCGGCATT
This sequence comes from uncultured Aestuariivirga sp., assembly GCA_964620785.1. GTDB lineage: Bacteria > Pseudomonadota > Alphaproteobacteria > Rhizobiales > Aestuariivirgaceae > Aestuariivirga. The sequence goes on along the minus strand of CAZUKI010000096.1, from coordinate 973 downwards.
ATTATTTGCATCTAGCGACATATCCGCTGGCTGGGCGCCGCTGACTTTCTGAACACTCTGTAAAGCGCTTCCCGGGCAGCAGCCCAGCGCATCACCCTGCCATCAGGGGACATGCGCCAAGCAACAAGGAAGCACCATGACTTTGCGCATCTACAACACGCTGACGAGGACCAAGGAGGAGTTTCGCCCCTTGGACCCGAAAAACGTGCGCATGTATGTCTGCGGCCCCACCGTCTATGACTTCGCCCACATCGGCAATGCCAGGCCGGCGATCGTCTTTGATGTGCTCTTCCGGTTGCTCCGCCATCTCTATGGCGCCGAGCACGTCACCTATGTCCGCAACATCACTGACGTCGATGACAAGATCAACGCCCGGGCCCTGCGTGATTACCCGGGCGTGCCGCTGAACGAGGCCATCCGCAAGGTCACCGAAACGACCTACGACCAGTATCAGAAGGATGTGGCGGCGCTTGGCTGCCTGCCACCCACCCAGCAGCCACGCGCCACCGAGCACATCACCGGCATGGTGGAGATGATCAAGGTGCTGATTTCCCGCGGCCATGCCTATGAAGCGGCAGGCGAGGTGCTGTTCGATGTTGCCAGCATGCCGGACTACGGCAAGCTCTCGGGCCGCAGGCTGGAAGAACAGCAGGCCGGTGCCCGCATCGCCGTCGATGCCCACAAGAAAAGCCCCGGCGACTTCGTGCTCTGGAAACAGTCGAGCGCCGATGAGCCCGGCTGGCCATCACCCTGGGGTAGGGGCCGGCCCGGCTGGCATATCGAATGTTCGGTGATGAGCAAGGCGGCACTGGGTGAAGTCTTCGATATTCACGGCGGCGGCCTCGACCTCATCTTCCCGCATCACGAGAACGAAATTGCCCAATCGCGCTGCGCCCACGGCACCAAGGTCATGGCAAATTACTGGATGCACAACGGCTTCCTGCAGGTCGAAGGCCAGAAGATGTCCAAGAGC
>CAZUKI010000095.1:0-9827 GCA_964620785.1 uncultured Aestuariivirga sp. | reverse complement strand
CAAGCAGAAGCTTCAGCGCCATGGCGATGCAGATCAGCACGAGGAGCGGGCGGATCACCTTGGCGCCATTGGCGATGGCCACGCGCGCCCCGATCTGGGCTCCGATAAACTGTGCCACGCCCATGGTGAGGCCAACGATCCAAACCACCTTGCCGGCCAGCACCCAGAGCACCAGAGCTGCGATGTTCGAGGTGAAGTTGAGGAGCTTGGTGCGGGCGGTTGCCTGCAGCACGGCGAAACCAAAAAGCGAGACCAGCGCCAACATGAAGAAGGACCCGGTGCCTGGCCCGAAGATGCCGTCATAGAAGCCGATCAGTGGTGCAACCACAAAGCTGAACAGGCCGAGGGCGAGCTTGGGCGGATGCGGCTCATCGCGAAGCCTGGGCGAAAGCGCGAAATAGATGGCGATGGCAATGAGCAGCACCGGCATGGCGCCCTGCAACAGTTCGGTTGGCGCATAGGCAACCGCTGTGACACCGAGCGCCGAGCCTGCCAGCACCGCGATGATTTCCGGAATGTGTTCGCCTGGTTTCAGCAGGCCCCGGCGCCAGAAGGCGTAAGACGCGGAGGCCGTGCCGAAGGTGCCCTGCAGCTTGTTGGTGGCCAGAGCCGCAACCGGATCAAGTCCGGCCAGCAGCAGGGCCGGCAATGACAGCAGCGCACCGCCCCCGGCAATGGAGTCAATGAAGCCGGCCGCCAGGCCCGCAAGAGCGAGCAACACCAGGGTTGAGAGTTCGAATTCCATGCCAATCCTGCCGCTCGCGTAACCCGGACGGCACGGTCATGCAAGCGCAAGCCGTCGCGGCGGAACCCTCAAGGCCAGATCACGGGCTCTCAGGGATTGGGCGGCATCAGGATGCAGAAGATCTTGCGCAGATAGGACGAGCAGGACCAGGAATTCGGCGTGCCCAGCGGCACGAAGAAGGTGTCGCCGGCCTTGAAGGTCACCTGTTCGCCCTTGGCACCCGTGAAGGTGACGCTGCCTTCCAGGATATGCATCAGCTCGTGACGCGGAAAATCGATGAGCTTGCGCGTATAGGCCGTGGTGTCCCACACGCCCACGGTGAAGCGGCCATCCATGGTGACATAGTCATCGCGGCTGTGCTGCTGCGGGGCGGGCGACAGAAGGACTGCCGCTGATGGTGGTTCGCTGGCCTGCAACGCAGCCTTGGGATTGATCCTGATGGCGTGGCGCGTTGCGTCGGCCGCGACGTCGGCGTTGTCCTCGAGGATCACGAAGAACTTGCGGGCGCGGGCTTTCTGCAGCCAGCGGCACTTGAGACCCTTGGGAATGACGAAGCTCTCGCCCGCCTTCACCGTGGTTTCCTTGTCCTGCTCCTCGATCGTGACCTCGCCCTCGAGAATGATCATGAACTCGTGGACGGGATATTCCAGCCAGTTGGTCTCGTTGGCCTCAGCCTCCCAGACCCCGGTGGTGAGACCGAGTTTCGGATCCTCGAGATAGAAGTGACCCTTGCAGGCGCGTGAGCCTGAGGCGATTTCCTCCTCGGGATAATCGGGCCAGCGCTCCAGCGGCACGTTGCGGTCAAAGCGAATGATCTGCCTTGCGAACATGGCGCCATCTTGCACAAGCGCGTGCCCGAGAGACATGCGAAGTTGGGTTGGCTGCCCGTTCCGGATTGCAGTTCTGGCTGCCTGAAATCATGGCGCGCATTGGCACTTTTTGCGGCAGACTGCGTTATAGCATCACGGCCCTTCCGGCTGCTCCGGCTCCTTTCCGGCGATGGTTTGCCCCGGCAAGCGCATTGTTGCAGGGGCTCCGGCGAGCGACTAGATAGGGCCTCTGAAAATGGAGAAGACACATGGCCCTCGAGCTACCGCCCCTGCCCTACGCCTATGACGCGCTTGGCCCCTACATGTCGAAGGAAACACTTGAGTTCCACCACGACAAGCATCATCAGGCCTATGTGACGAACGGCAACAACCTGCTGAAGGATTCGCCGCTGGCCTCCGCCTCCATCGAGGAAATCTGCAAGAAGGCCTATGCCGAGAAGAATGCCGGCCTCGTCAACAATGTCGGCCAGCACTACAACCACCTGCATTTCTGGAACTGGATGAAGCCGAATGGCGGCGGCAAGAAACTGCCGGCGAAGCTGCAGGCGGCCATTGATTCCGACCTCGGCGGCTATGACAAGATGCGCGCCGACTTCGTGCAGGCCGGCCTGACGCAGTTCGGCTCCGGCTGGGCGTGGATTTCCGTGAAGGACGGCAAGCTCGCCATTTCCAAGACGCCCAATGGCGAAAACCCGCTGATGCATGGCGCCTCGCCGATCCTCGGCTGCGACGTGTGGGAGCACAGCTACTACATCGACTATCGCAATGCCCGGCAGAAGTATCTCGAAGCCTTCATCGACAATCTCGTGAACTGGGATCACGTCGAGGCGCTGCGCGCCAAGGCCTGATGCAATCCTGTTTCCCTCTCTCCGGTGACACATCGGAGAGAGGGTTCTTTCCATGAAACATTTCCCCATCATCGACGGCCACAACGACGTCCTGCTGCGTCTCCATGAAAAGGAGAGCGCGGCAAAGGCGCGTGATTTCGTGGCGGGCGACGGGCTCGGCCATCTCGACCTGCCGCGCATCCAGGCGGGCGGCATGGCGGGCGGCTTCTTTGCGATCTTCTCGCCCGACAGCCATGAAGTGCTGCCGGATGATGACGACACCAACCCGCCCTATGCCGGGGCATTGTCGCAAAAGTCGGCGGAGCTTTCGGCCAACGCCATGCTCGACCTGCGCGATGCCATCGTCGCCGAGGCCAAGGGGGCAATTGCCTTGTGCAACAGTGCTGCAGAATTCCGCGCTGCGATGGCGGCGGGCAAGCTTGCGATCATCACCCACATCGAGGGTGCCGAGGCCATCAAGCCTGATCTTTCCAACCTGGAGATGTTTCATGCCCGCGGCCTGCGCTCGCTTGGGCCGGTCTGGTCGCGGCCCAATGCCTTCGGGGCTGGCGTTCCCTTCCGCTTCCCCTCCTCGCCTGACACTGGCCGCGGCCTCACGGCGGAAGGTGAAGCGCTGGTCAGGGCCTGCAATGACCTGCGCCTGATGATCGATCTCTCGCACATCACCGAGCGCGGCTTCTGGGACGTGGCGCGGCTGTCAAATGCGCCGCTGGTTGCCACCCATTCAAATGCCCATGCCATTGCCGCGCATTCGCGCAACCTCACCGATGAACAGCTCAAGGCCATCGGCGCATCCGGCGGCATGGTGGGCCTCAACTATGCCACGGGGTTCCTGCGGCCTGACGGCCAGTGGAACGCCGACACGCCGCCCGATGTGCTGATCCGCCACCTCGCCCATATGGTGAGCGTCTGCGGTGAGGATTGCGTCGGACTCGGCAGCGATTTCGATGGTGCCCGCATTCCGCTGTTCATCAAGGATGCCAGTGGCTTGCCGCGGCTGGTGGAGGCGATGGTTGAAGCGCAGTTCGGTGACGAGCTGATTGCCAAGATCACCCACCGCAACTGGCTCAGGGTGCTGGACCGGACCTGGGGCGCCTAGGCTGCCTTCAGGCGTCGCGGCACGCCGATACCATTGACGATCGCAAGCCCACCCATGAGGACTATGGCGCCGACGACCTGCACGAGGGTCATGCGCTCGCCAAGAACCAACATCGCAGCGACAAGGCCGATCGGCGTCATCAGCAGCACCCAGGGGGCAAGCTCGTCGAGCGGCATGCGCTTCAGCGCACCGAACCAGCAGCGATAGGCGACATAGAAACCGACAATGCAGACGAAGCCCAGCGTTGCCCATTCGATGGGCGTTGCTGTGACAATCGACTGCCACTGGCCATCCTCGAGAAACCATGAGGCCACGACAAGTTGCGGCACGCTGTACATGGCGTTGGCCTTGAGCGTCAGTTCGCCGTCATCCTTGCCGAATTTCCTGATGAACACCTGGCCCAGGGCCCAGAACAGCCCCGCCGCGATGATGGCGAGGGATGGAAGGAGCGGCGGCTTCTCGGCGGGCAGGCCGATGATGATGACGACACCGGCAATGGCGATCAGCGTGCCGATGCTCTTCTGCAGGGTGAGCTTCTCGCCAAGGATGAGCCAGCCCAGAAGGACGATGGCCGGCACCTGGGCCTGCAGAAGCAGGTTGGCGGTCGTTGCCTCCAGCCCGCGCAGGCCCTGGAAAAGAAAGAGGCCCTGCAAGGTCACGGCGAAGGAAGCAATGAGCAGCGCATGGTACCACGGCGTCTTGAACGGCCTGTGCACGGTGAGAAAGGTTGCGATCCCGACGACGACATAGGCCAGGAGCATCATCAGCAGCGGCGGAAAATGTGCAACCGCCGGTTTGGCCAGCGTGAAGCCGGTGCCAAAGCAGAACGAGGCAGCGATGGCGAGGAAAATGGCCTTCGAATCTTTCATGGGTGTCCGTCAGGCGCGACACTTGCTTAACCGCCGGGCGGTCAGCAAGATCATTTGCCTCAACACTGTCATGCAAGGCCAGACATGCGCGCCGTCTATTACGATGAATTCCTGAAGCCGCCCCGCATCGAGAAGCTGGCTGATCCGACGCCGACGGCCACCGGCATCGTGGTGAAGGTCGAGGCGACCGGGCTGTGCCGCTCAGACTGGCATGGCTGGGTGGGCCATGACGGCGACATCAAGCTGCCGCATGTGCCGGGCCATGAACTGGCGGGCAGCGTTGCTGCGGTGGGCCGGGACGTGAAAACCTGGAAGGTGGGTGACCGGGTGACGGTGCCCTTTGTCTCGGGCTGTGGCCACTGCCCCGAATGTGCCAGCGGCCACCAGCACATCTGCGACAACCAGGTGCAGCCGGGCTTCACCTGCTGGGGGTCATTCGCGGAATATGTGGCGCTGGAATACGCCGACCTCAACGTGGTCAGGCTTCCCGACAGCATGGACTTTGCGACAGCAGCGGGCCTCGGCTGCCGCTTTGTCACCTCCTTCAGCGCGGTGATCGACAAGGGTCGCTGCCTGCCCGGCGAATGGGTGGCGGTGCATGGCTGCGGCGGTGTCGGCCTCTCGGCCATCATGATCGCCACGGCACTTGGCGCCAATGTGGTCGCCGTCGATCTCACGGACGAGAAGCTTGCCTTCGCCAAGGCCATGGGTGCCGTGGCGACGGTCAACGGCGCACGGGAAAAAGTCGTTGGCGCCATCCGTGACATCACCGGGGGCGGTGCCCATATCTCCATCGACGCGCTCGGACATTCGGCGACTGCCATGAATTCGGTGCGCTGCCTGCGCAAGCGCGGGCGGCATGTGCAAGTGGGCCTGATGCTCGCCGAACATGCACGCGCGCCGCTGCCGATGGACAAAATCATTGCCCATGAAATCGAGATCAAGGGCAGCCACGGCATGCAGGCGCATCGTTATCCTGCCATGTTCCAGATGATCGAACGGGGCATCCTGCAGCCGCAGAAGCTGGTGGGCCGGCATATCGGCCTCGACGAAGCGCCAGCCGCGCTGATGGCCATGGACAAGTTCGAAGGCACCGGCATCACCATCATCACGCCCTGACCTGCAACACAGCACAACTTCCAGCCCCGGAGCCACATGCAGCCGCCGCGCCATTCCAACCTCCACGGCATTCTTGCCATGGTCGCGGCCCTTGGCGTCTTCATCCTTGGCGACAGCGCCTCCAAATTCGCACTGGCGGAGGTGCCGATGTTCGAGGCGATTGCCATCCGCAGTTATGCCGGCATGGTGCTCGGCCTCATCCTCGTGGTGCTCATGGGCTATGGCAAGGATCTCGCAAGGGCCCTCAATCCCTGGGTGGTGGCGCGGGGATTTGCGGAAGTCGGCGCCAATTTCGCCTTCACCATCGCCCTCATCCGCATGCCGATTGCCGACATCACGGCAATCATCCAGACGGCGCCGCTGCTCGTGCTGCTCGGTGCCTGGCTGTTCTACGGAGAACGCCTCAGCGCCATGCGCCTCGTCTTGATCGGCCTGGGTTTTGTGGGTGCGTTGCTGGTGGCGCAGCCCGGCACCACGGCGGCCTCACCCTATGCGGTGCTGGGCTTCCTCGTCGCCTTTGCCGCCGCCGGGCGTGATCTCATGACCCGCAAGGTGCCACGCAGCGTGCCGGCACCCGTTGCCGCCTTCGCGGTCATTTGTTGCCTGTTCGTCACCTCGTTCACGGCCATGCTCGCCAGCGAAACCCCGGTTGTTCCTTCACTTCGCGACTTCAGCCTGCTGTTCATGGCAGGTGCGGCACTGGTGGCGGGGCACCTCGGCGTCTTCCTCGCCTACAAGCTGAGTGAGGCGCGCACGGTGGCGCCCTTCATGTATTCGCTCACCATCTGGGCGGTGCTTTCGGGCCTGCTGCTGTTCGGCGACCGGCCCAACGCCATTGCGGTGGCGGGCATGGCGCTCATCGTCGGCGCCGGCCTCATGGTCATTCACCTTGACGGGCGGCGCAGGGCGCGGCTGTCACAGCCTGAAATCAAAGCTGGCGCGGGCGGGGGTTGAGGTTTCATCGACGGCAAGCTGCTGGCAGTTGGGCAGGCCCTCGGCGATGTCGTCGGTGTCGAAGTTGAGCGTGTCGCCGGGCCGGGCCGGGACGATGAGCTGGGTTGTCAGTTCGGGCTTGCCCTGCACCCTGATCTTGAAATGGAAATGACGGGCGCGGCCTGTGTATTCACCAGGATAGATCGTGGTGAAGCGATAGGCGCCTGACGCATCGGTCTTGACGATGCCGCGAAGCGCAATCTCGCCGGGCTTGTAGCCGCTGGCCGGACCATTGCCGTTGGGATGGTAGGAACCGGAAGAATCCGCATGCCAGATTTCTACTTCGGCGGCCGCGGCGGGCTTTGTGTCATCGAGCCCTTCGTAGACATGGCCCGAAACCTCCACGGCAACACCGGGAAGTCCCGCAGCATTGAGATTGCCGTCCGCTGCCTCGCCAACACCCGACACCCAGAACGGCCCTTCCACGGCCTCGACGGTGAGCGCGCAGCTGTTCTTTTCCGCAGCCGTCAGGGTGCGGTGCGGCGGGCCGCCGAACTGGCGGAACACGGTCGCTGCGGCGGCCACGGTTGCGGCAAGGGCTGCGGACGACCAGAGCAAGGTGCGGCGTGACAGGGTCATGATCTCTCCTCAAATATGCAGGACGGCCCGGCAACCATGTTCCGTCGCCAAAAGGAATGAACATTGTGTCACAGTTTGGGCTTGGGCTATTGACGGGGCATGGCTGTCCTGCGCCCCTTCATCCATCCCCTGCCGCTCATCGGCTGGAAGGAGCATGTGTCGTTTCCGCGCCTCAAGCTGGGGCCGCTCGTGGCCAAGATCGACACGGGCGCACGCACTGCCGCCCTTCATGCCGAAAGCTTCGAAGTCACCGGCCGCAGGGTGCGCTTCGTCATTGGCCGCAAGCACTATGCGGCCCCCCTGGCGGGCTATAAGCGGGTTAAAAGTTCCAATGGTATCAGCGAGATGCGGCCAGTTGTTCGGGCAACGATTCAACTCGGGACGAGGCAGTTCAAGGCCGAGATCACGCTGACCCGGCGCAGCGACATGGGGGTTCCCCTGCTCCTTGGCCGCAACACCATTTCGGGCAAATACCTGGTCCACCCCTCGCGCACATTCCTGCTCTCGCGCAAGGGTTAGGGTTCCGGCGCACGGCCATGTCTCATTCACCCTGACAATTGCCGATCAGTTCATATATGTAGGCCATGATCGGCCGCACACCCACCCTTCACCTTCGCTGATCATGCACTAGGCGGCACATGAAAATCGCGCTCCTCACCCGCAATCCCAAGCTCTATTCGCACCAGCGGCTCATGGAGGCCGCTAAGGCGCGCGGCCATGAGATCACGCCAATCGACTATTTGCGCTGCTACATGAACATTACCTCGCGCAAGCCGGAGCTTCGCTACATGGGCGAAAAGCTTTCGGGCTATGATGCGGTGGTGCCGCGCATCGCCGCCTCGCACACTTTCTATGGCCTCGCGGTGCTGCGGCAATTCGAGATGATGGGCGTCTATCCGCTGAACGAAAGTGTCGCCATCGGGCGCAGCCGCGACAAGCTGCGCTGCCTTCAGCTTCTCGCCCGCGATGGCGTCGGCCTGCCGGTGACCGCTTTCGCCAACTCCTATGACAAGTCGGATGACATCCTGCAGATGGTCGGTGGCGCGCCGGTGGTGATCAAGCTCCTGGAAGGCACGCAGGGCATCGGCGTGGTGCTGGGCGAAACCTACAAATCCGCCAAATCGGTGCTGGAAGCCTTCGATGGCGCCGACGTCAACGTGCTGGTGCAGGAATTCATCAAGGAAGCCGACGGCAAGGACATCCGCGCCTTCGTGGTGGGGCGCAGCATCGTTGCCGCCATGGAACGCCAGGGGCCGGACGGCGATTTCCGTTCCAACCTGCATCGCGGCGGCCATGCCGTTGCCGCGGCCCTCACGCCTGCCGAGCGCACCACGGCGCTCAAGGCGGTCAAGAGCATGGGCCTCAATGTGGCGGGCGTTGACATGCTGCGCTCGAAGCACGGGCCGGTGGTGATGGAGGTCAACTCCTCGCCCGGCCTCGAAGGCATCGAGGGCGCCAGCAACAAGGACGTGGCGACGGCGATCATCAGCTTCCTGGAAAAGAATGCCCGGCCCGGCCGCACCCACACACGCGGTGAAGGCTGAGGCATGGTGCCCTTCGAAATCGGTGACAGGCTGGTTGCTCCCGGCGAGCGCGCCACCATCAACCTCGAGGTCTCGACACTCGCTAACGCCACGCGGATGAACCTGCCGGTGCATGTGGTGCATGGGGCGAAGAAGGGCCCGGTGCTTTTCCTGTCGGGAGTTGTGCACGGCGATGAGATCCAGGGGCTTGAGATCGTGCGCCGCGTGCTTTCCCATGAGCCGCTCAACACGCTTGCCGGAACGCTGCTGGCGGTGCCGATCGTCAATGCCTTCGGCTTCCTCAATCATTCGCGCTACATGCCGGACCGGCGCGACCTCAACCGCTCCTTCCCCGGCTCGGACCAGGGTTCGCTTGCCAGCCTGCTTGCCGACCTGTTTTTCCGCGAAGTGGTATGCCGGGCGCAATACGGCATCGACCTGCACACCGCGGCCCTGCATCGCAGCAACCTGCCGCAGGTCCGGCTTGCCCCCGGCAATGCCGAACTCATGCAGCTTGCCGAGGCCTTCGCGGCCCCGGTGATACTGACGTCGAAACTGCGCGAAGGCTCGTTGCGGCAATGCGCCCAGGACAAGGGCATCGGCGTTCTTCTCTATGAAGGTGGCGAAGCGCTGCGCTTCGACGAAGCGGCGATCGCCACTGGCGTTGCCGGAATCCTGCGGGTCATGCGGGCCATCGGCATGCTGTCCGAGGCGCCGCCGGTTTCACCACATCTCAAGACAGTGCAGAGCACATCGAGCACATGGGTCAGGGCGCCAGAAGGCGGCATCCTCCATTCGGTGCGCCAGGTCGGCGACAAGGTCGGCCTCAAGGAGCCCATCGGCATCATCACCGATCCCATGGGCACGGTAACGGTTCCGGTCTTCGCCGAGGATGACGGCATCATCATCGGGCGCACCAACCTGCCGATCGTCAACCGCGGCGATGCGCTGTTCCATCTGGCGCGCATCAGGCACAAGGGCAAGGGCCCGGTGCTGCCGACGCCGGACGAGGACGAAATCATTTGAAGAGCTACATCATCTGCGGGACGCCGCGGACCGGCAGCACGCTGCTGTGCGATCTCATGGCGGCAACCAGGGTTGCCGGAGCGCCCGACTCGTTTTTCATGGATCCTGTCGATCCGGTCTGGGCCAAGGCCTGGGGGCTTCCGGCGCGTGACGGCCACGACGCAACCTCCTACGCAGCCGCCTATCTCAAGGCAGC
>CAZUKI010000094.1:8347-9869 GCA_964620785.1 uncultured Aestuariivirga sp. | reverse complement strand
ACGTCATCCAGTGGGCGCCGGGCCTGCCGAAGACGCGCTCCGGCAAGATCATGCGCCGCATCCTGCGCAAGATCGCCGAAGACGATTTTGGCGCGCTTGGTGACACCTCGACACTGGCTGATCCCGCCGTTGTCGATGATCTGGTGGCCAACCGGCAGAACAAGAAGGGCTGACGTTCCGCCAGACTGTCTGGCCAGTTGCCGTAATTTCGTCATGTGCAAAAGGCACATGGCATGGCAAGGCACGGCCATGACAGTTCGGTTTTCCCTTCTTTTCTGCTTCGTACTGGGCTTGTTGGCAGGCCTGCAGCCTGCTGTGGCGCAGACCCTGACGATCGACAACGCGCAGATCGAGTGGAAGGTCGTCAATCGCTTCCGCCTGTTCCGCCACGCCGAGACCTTCCAGTCACATGAAAGGGCCTGGCGGCAATACGGCATCCATGTCGACAAGCTTGCCATCAGCGACGACGAAAAGGCGCGGTTGCTGGCGACCACTTCCGTGATCGGCAGCGAGCACGTGCTCAATGACCGCTACATTCCCTTCACGCGCATTCTGCGCCGCAACTACGAGCCGATGGGCTGGGCCTCGCGCGAGATCGACGATGTCTGCTGGGACACAAAGAAGCGTGACCACGGCGCCTGCGGCGGTGTCGAGAATTATGTGGTGCCCGCTGCCCATGAAATCGAACTGAAGCTGCGGCCGCGCAAGCCGATTGCACTCTTGCAAGAGTATAATTGCGAATGGCGCATAGGCTCTGCCGAACCCATCGTGGCACCCTGCGAGGATCCGGTGACGGCCTCGGTTCCTTACCCGCAGGGTGCAACCGTTTCGGTTGCTGTCTCGGGCGAGCAGGGGATTGCCACAGAAATCGCGGTGAAGGATCTCCTCATCGTCGGCCTTGGTGACAGCTTCGCCTCGGGCGAGGGGAATCCCGATGTGCCGGTGCAGTTCTCGGCCGACCGCCGCTACAAGAATCTCTATCCGCGCCGGGCCCGCAATGATGGCTCGGGCGAGGCGCAATGGCTCGATGAAACCTGTCATAGGTCGCTCTACGGTCACCAGCTGCGCGCCGCGTTGCAGGTCGGCATCGAAAATCCCCACAGCGCCGTGACCTTCCTTGGCTATGCCTGTTCCGGTGCTGCTGTCACGGAAGGCCTTCTCGGTCCGCAGGAATATGTGGACTATGTCAGCACGGCCGGTGAGGCGGGCGGACAATCCCAGGTCAGGGCTGTTTCAGGTTCGAAGAAGGACACGCAGCTGCGCTGGCTGCTGAGCGAATTGTGTGCCACCAAGCCGGAGCGCAATGACGGCCTCTGGACCTGCCCCGACGGGCAGTTCCGCCGCAATGTTGATTTCCTGCTGCTCTCGGTCGGCGGCAACGACATCGGCTTTTCGGATCTCGTGGCCTGGACCACCCTGCGTGACAACACCTCCACGAAGATCGCCAAATTCCTTGGTGCCACGGTCTCGCCAAAACAATTTGCCGAGAACATGCGCAACATCTTGCCGGAAGCCTATGCAA
>CAZUKI010000094.1:0-8247 GCA_964620785.1 uncultured Aestuariivirga sp. | reverse complement strand
CGCACTCATGAACAGTTGGCACAACTGCATGACCGGATGGCCGAACTCGCCGGTGACCACGGCTGGACCTTTGCCACCCGCGCTTACGGCGACAAACCATTCCGTGGCCATGGCTTCTGCGCCAGGTCGACGACGCCTGACGGCAATCCGGCGGAGCAACTGAGTGTTCCGTGCTGGAGCAAGGCCGGCGGCAAGTGCCAGTCAAACTGGAGCGGTAAGGAGGGTGTCTGGCAGCCCTTCAACCCGCAGACCGAGAATTACCCCTATGCGCTTCGCCAGCGCTGGGTCCGCACGTTCAATGATGCCTACATGACCATCAACAAGAAGGTGCTGAATCGCTCCGGCCAGATCGACGAGGACGGTTCATCGGCGGTCTTCTCGGAAACCACGGGCGCCATGCACCCGACTGCCGAAGGCCATGCAGCCATGGCCGATGCCATACTGATCGACTTGAGGGCCGCCATCAATCAGGCGCTGGGCAAGGAAACGGACTAGCGCTTCTTCTTTTTCGTCGTGTCGGTGCTGGGATCGAGCAACCGATGAAGATGCACGATGAAATAGCGCATCTGGGCGTTGTCCATTGTCTCACGCGCCTTGCCGAGCCAGGCCTGTTGGGCCGAGGCGTAGTCGGGATAGAAACCCACGACGTCAAGCCGCGAAAGGTCCTTGAAGGTAACCTCGGTCACGTCCTTGAGTTCGCCACCAAAGACAAGGTGGAGCAGTTGTTCGTTCTTGGCCATCAGTGGTGCCTCACCATATCGACGAGCGTGCCATGCCACTGTGACGCGGCAGCAACGACGCCCGGTTGCCACGCTTCTGCCCGGTTGTAAACGATCTCGTTGCCGTGCCCCGTGCTTGTAGCACCTCCGGCCTCCGTGAGGATGAGGTGGCCGGCCGCAATGTCCCAGTCATTCTTTTCGCCAAGTGTGATGGCACCAGCCAGCGTGCCTTCGGCAATGGCTGCAAAGCGCAGGAGCAGCGGCAGGTGGCTGCCTGAGAGATGCTGGAAGCCGGCCTCGCCGAGCGTCCCGGCATAGGAGCGCGGTGCGATGACGGCAGCCGACGCGCCATTGGCAAGCGTGAGTGGCGCGCCGTTCAGGAATGCGCCCTGTCCTCGAATCGCATGGAACATCTTGCCCTGGCTCGGCAGAAAGAGCGCCGACAATGCCACCCGACCATCAGAAACCAGCGCGATGCCGGTGCCCCAATTGTCTTCGCCAGCAAGAAAGAGCCGCGTGCCGTCGATGGGATCGGCAATCCAGAAGCGCTGCCGCTGCAGGCGCGAGCCGTCGTCGGCTGTTTCCTCAGAAAGCCAACCGTCATCTGGCCGCGCCGCGGAAATCATCTTGCGAAGATGAACATCGACTGCGATGTCAGCCTCCGTGACCGTTGTGTTGTCCGGCTTCTGCCAGTTCTTGGGGTTCTTCCGGAAATGGCCCATGGCCACTTCCCCGCCCGTCCTGGCCGCCTCCAGAATGAGGTCAAGGTCCGTTCTGTCAGCGTCCGGCAATGGTCATCTCTCCCAGGAAACAGGACGGCGCATTGATGGCGCCCCTGAAGATCAGGTCATTGGCGGGTTCCAGTGCGGCAAACATGGTGCGAAGATTTCCGGCAATCGTCACCTCGCTCACGGGATAGGCAATGGCCCCATCCTCGATCCAGAAACCCGAACAGCCACGGCTGTAGTCACCGGTCACCATGTTGATGGATGAGCCGATGAATTCGGTGACGAGCAGGCCCGTGCCGAAATCCTTCAGGATGTCGGCGGGGCTTCGAGCGCCTGGCTCCATGTGGACATTGGAAGTCGCGGGCGAAGGTGGCGATGTGAGCCCTCGTGCACCATGTCCCGTGGGAGAAAGTCCAAGCTGCCGCGCCGAGCGCAGGTCAAGAATCCAGGAGGTGAGTGTGCCCTTGTCGATGAGGTTCATGCGCCGCGATGGCAGGCCTTCACCATCGGCTGAGCGAGAGGCAAGGCCGCGCTTGCGCAGCGGATCATCCACGATCGTGACCTCTGGCTTGAACAGCGTCTTGCCGAGGTCGCCCTTGAGGAAGCTCGTACCGCGAGAAATGGCGCTGCCGTTGATGCCACCCAAAAGGTGACCGATGAGGCTCGTCGAGATGCGCCGGTCGAAGAGAATGGGCGCCGTCCGGGACGTGAGCTTTCGCGGATTGAGACGTGCCACGGCGCGCTGGCCTGCCGTGTTGCCGATGACCTCCGGGCTGTCGAGATCTTCGAAATGAATGGCGCCATGGCCCTCGCCATCGCGTTCCATGGCCGTGCCCTCGCCGGCCACCACGGACGCACTGATACCGAAACTCGTGCGTTGTGCCTGCCGTTGAAAACCATTGGAAGCGGCGACCGCCATGTCGCGCCAGCTTCCACCAGCCGATGCGCCATTGCTCTTTGTCACGCCCGGAACGGCAAATGCTGCATCCTCGGCGCGGCGCGCCAGCTTCTCCAGTTCCTGACTTGAGAGTGTACTTTCACAAACAAGATCAAGTGACGGAAATGACGTGGCTAATTGCTGGGGCTCAGCGAGCCCGGCATAGGGGTCGGGAGGCGCCAGCCTGGCCATGGCGATGGCCCGGTCCACGAGCCTCTGCAGGCCGTCGCGGGACAAGACGCTGCCCCCGACGAGCCCGGCGGATTGTCCGACAAACACCCGCAGGCCGATGTCCTGTGACTCTGAGCGCTCGATGTTCTCGATGGCACCCTGTCGCAGGGTCACTTCCTCGCTGCGCGATGAAATGGTGATGGCATCCGCGGACGTGGCCCCCGCACGCAGGGCAAGGTCAACGATCTCGGAGGCGACGGAAAGAAGATTGATGGTCATGCAAAGAGGCTGTCGAGAATGAGTCCGGAGAGAAAAATCAGTCCCAACATGCGGTTTGACTTGAAGAGTTTCAAGCATTGGTTGCCGTTAGCGTGATCAAAGCTCCATACCTGCCATGCAGCGTGGACAGCGGCTCCGGCAAGTCCCGCCCAGGCCAACGGCCCGGCATGGGCGAGATGAAGGGCCGCCGCGAAGCAGGCACCGGCCAGCGTAAAGAACGCGGCAAGCCAGGGCCTCGTGTTGGCACCGAAGAGCAGGGCAGTTGATTTGACCCCGATCAGGATGTCGTCATCCTTGTCCTGGTGGGCGTAAATGGTGTCATAGGCCAGCGTCCAGAAAATGCCCCCGGCATAGAGCGCAATGGCAGCACTCGCCAACGCCCCATGGGTCGCCGACCAGCCCAAGAGTGCCCCCCAGTTGAAGGCAAGGCCCAGCACGAACTGTGGCCAATGCGTCAATCGCTTCATGAAGGGATAGACGGCGACAATCAGCAGAGAGGCGACACCCAGCCAGACAGTGAAACTGTTGAATTGGAGAAGAACCAGAAGCCCGGCCAGGCAAAGGCCCGCCATGAAGACTGCGGCCTGCCTTGAGGAAACGCGTCCGGACGCAATGGGGCGGTTGCGTGTGCGCTCGACGCGGGCATCGATATCCTTGTCAGCCATGTCGTTGAGCACGCAGCCCGCCCCGCGCATGACGATGGCCCCAACCAGGAACAGGAGGCCGTGCCACAAGTTGGGAAGGCCGCCGCCCGCCGCGACCTGCCCTAGCGCCAACCCCCACCAGCAAGGCAGCAGAAGCAGCCACCAGCCGATGGGCCGGTCGAGGCGCATGAGCTGGGCATAGGGAAGAAGCGCCTTCGGGCAATGCTCCTCGATCCAGTTGCCGCGCGATGCATCGGCAATATGGCTCGCCTGTGGGCTGGTTTCTGTCACGCACGGCGTGATACACGGGCGGCATGGCAAAGACCACTCCCCGTCTCTGTGTCGAAACCGGGCTGTCAGCAGGGGCCGACATGGCCCTGACTGATGCGCAGGCGCATTACCTTGCCAATGTTCTGCGCCTGAAACCGGGTGATGCGGTTGCGCTGTTCAATGGCCGCGACGGGGAATGGCTCGCCTACCTGACCGGCATCGGCAAGAAATCTGTCTCGCTTCGCATCGAGCGCAAGACGTCCGAGGTGAAGCCACCTCCAGACATTGACTATGTTTTTGCACCTCTCAAACATGTGCGCCTTGATTATCTTGTGCAGAAGGCGACAGAGCTTGGTGCCCGCCGCCTGCGCCCTGTGATGACGCAGCGAACCATTGCGGGGCGCGTCAACCTGGACCGCATGCGTGCCAACGCCGTCGAAGCAGCGGAACAATGCAACCTCGTTTTCGTTCCAGAGGTGCATGAACCCGTGGGCCTTGCGGAGTTGATCGCCGGCTGGGAGCACTCGCGCCGCCTCATCTACTGTGACGAACGCGCGACAATCGCCAACCCTGTGCAGGCACTGGCCGGAATTGTCCCGCCCGCTGCCGTCCTTGTGGGGCCTGAGGGTGGTTTCACGCCCGATGAGCGCGATCTCCTGAAAGGCCAGGGCTTTGTCACGGCCATTTCATTGGGGCCGCGCATCATGCGCGCTGATACGGTTGCCATCGCCGCACTGGCCCTTGTGCAAGCCTCGGTTGGTGACTGGTCATAAACGGTCATGCTGTCCATAACGATTTGTGTCTTGCCGGAAACCGTTGCGCCCCTTAATCCACCCGTCCGATCAAGGACGGACACGTGAGCGGACCTACCCCCGAAACTGCTGAAGGCCTGGCACCCATTGAAAACCGGGCACAAATGATTTCCTATTTCGAGAAGGGCGAAAAGCCCAAGGCGCAATGGCGCATGGGCACCGAGCACGAGAAGTTCCCCTTCCTCACGGATACTCTGGGGCCCGTGCCCTATGATGGCCCGCGCTCAATCCGTGCGCTTCTCGAAGGACTCAAGGATCGTTCCGGCTGGCAGGGCGTCTATGAGGACGGCAAGATCATTGCCCTGTCGGACCCCGACGGACAGGCCAACATCTCGCTGGAACCCGGTGGGCAGTTCGAGCTTTCCGGTGCCCCACTCGAATCCGTCCATGACACCTGTTCGGAAGTCAACGAACACCTGCAGCAGGTGCGTGAAGTTGGCGACAGTCTTGGCATTGGTTTTCTCGGCCTCGGCGCTTCGCCCACCTGGACCCGTGCCGAAACGCCGGTCATGCCCAAGGGGCGCTATGGCATCATGGCGCCGTACATGGACAAGGTCGGCACGTTGGGGCGCGACATGATGTTCCGCACCTGCACCGTGCAGGTGAACCTCGACTTCTCCAGTGAAGCCGACATGGTGAAGAAGTTGCGTGTATCGCTGGCTTTGCAGCCCGTCGCCACTGCGCTCTTTGCCAACTCGCCGTTCCTCGAGGGCAAGCTCAATGGTTACCGCTCGTTCCGCGGCCATGTCTGGACCGATACGGACAACGCGCGTGCCGGCGGACTCCCCTTCGCGTTTGAAGATGGCATGAGCTATGAGCGCTATCTCGACTACGCCCTCGATGTGCCGATGTATTTCATCATGCGCGACGGCAAGTTCGTGAACTGCGCCGGCGAAAGTTTCCGCAAATTCCTCGATGGCAAGTTACCGCAGCTTCCCGGCGAGAAGCCAATCATGCGTGATTTCGCCGATCACCTGACAACCATTTTTCCTGATGTGCGACTGAAGCGTTATCTGGAAATGCGCGGCGCTGACTCAGGTCCATGGCGCAGACTCTGCGCTTTGACTGCGTTCTGGGTCGGCCTCCTCTATCATCAACCATCACTCGATGCCGCCTGGGACCTGGTCAAGGACTGGACTGCGGCAGAACGTGAGGCGTTTCGCAGTGCCGTTCCCAAGGATGCGCTCACGGCCGTGATCGGTGGACGAACGGCATCGGATGTCGCGGCGGATTGCCTCAGGCTGTCGCGCCTCGGCCTCAAGGCGCGTGACCGGCGGAGTCGCAAGGGCAAATGCGAAGCTGATTTTCTCGACGTTCTGGATCAGACGGTGGCGAGTGGCATGACGGCCGCCGATCAACTCATCGAGCTTTATCAAGGCCCTTGGCAGGGAGATGTGAGCCGCGTCTTCCGTGATTTTGCCTACTGAGACGTGCAACGACGAGTTCACGACAAGTAAATTCAATTTCTAGGTGAAGTCAGCGTGCAGGTACCATGCAGTTGCATGGAGGGTGTGCGCTATTGCCCACGCCAATTGGATGGCCCGGGATAGTTTTGCATGGCCGCAGATGATAAGAAGAGAGTTGTCGGGAGCGTAGCTTGTGCGCGTAGCTTCATGTGCCGCAAGCTCGCCAGTTTGACGTCGTCTTTTTGAGTTCACTGAGAGGATAATATCACATGAAACTGTTTCGGTTTGCACTTCCGCTGGCTGTCGCGGCGACCCTGATGGCAACCTCGGCTTCGGCTTTCGCCTGGGACTTGCTCGGCATTCGCACCGTGAGCAAGGGCATCGACCGGGACTCGATCCGGGTTGCAGGTAACAACCGCCACCGGCAGTTCCGCATGTGCGTGCGCCTCGCCGGCGTTCATGTGCGCCACATCAGGATCCGTTTCAACAATGGCGGGAGTCAGGACGTTTCCGTGCGTCGCTACTTTGCCCCGGGCACATGCACGCGGGCGGTGGACCTCAAGGGTAACAGGCGCAACATCCGCCGCATCGACATTGCCTATAATCGCGTGAACTCGCAGCGCCTGCCGCTCGTCGGCTTCTGGGCGCGATAAACCAACAGCTCATTTCGTCAAAGCCAGGCCCCGCACCGCAAGGTTCGGGGCTTGACTCTTTTCAGGGGCAATCCTATCTCCCGGCCAGCTGTTGGCACTCAGGGTCAATGAGTGCTAGCAGGGCGGGAAGGGGACTTCCGTGTCCCACCGTTTTCCAAATGAAAACAAAATATTAGGAGCGTATCGCATGAAATTCCGTCCGTTGCACGACCGTGTAGTGGTCAAGCGCGTTGAGGAAGACACCAAGACCAAGGGTGGCATCATCATCCCCGAGACCGCACAGGAAAAGCCTATGCAGGGCAAGGTCATTGCCGTGGGTCCCGGTGGCCGCGATGAAGCGGGCAAGCTTGTGCCGATCGACCTCAAGAAGGGTGACAAGGTGCTCTTCGGCAAGTGGTCGGGCACTGAAGTGAAGATCGATGGCGAAGAGCTGCTGATCATGAAGGAAAGCGACATCATGGGCGTCCTGGAATAATCCAGCCGACGTCCTTTTTGTTCAGTACACAGATTAAATCAGAGGATTGAAGCCAATGGCTGCTAAAGAAGTCCGTTTTGCCGGCGACGCGCGCGAGAAGATGCTCCGCGGCGTCGACATCCTGGCCAATGCCGTGAAAGTCACCCTGGGTCCCAAGGGCCGCAACGTGGTGATCGAGAAGTCCTTCGGCGCTCCGCGCACCACCAAGGACGGCGTCACCGTCGCCAAGGAAGTGGAACTCGAGGACAAGTTCGAGAACATGGGCGCCCAGATGGTGCGCGAGGTCGCTTCCAAGACCAACGACATCGCTGGTGACGGCACCACCACTGCCACCGTGCTGACCCAGGCCATCGTCCGCGAGGGCGCCAAGGCCGTGGCTGCCGGGATGAACCCGATGGATCTGAAGCGCGGCGTCGATATGGCTGTTGCTGCTGCCATCGAGGACGTCAAGAAGCGCGCCAAGAAGGTCAAGGGCTCTGACGAAGTTGCCCAGGTCGGCACCATCTCTGCCAATGGCGAGAAGGAAATCGGCGACATGATCGCCAAGGCCATGCAGAAGGTCGGCAATGAAGGCGTGATCACGGTTGAAGAAGCCAAGACCGCCGAAACCGAGCTCGACATCGTCGAAGGCATGCAGTTCGACCGCGGCTATCTCTCTCCCTACTTCATCACCAATGCCGACAAGATGGTGGCCGAGCTTGAGGACGTTTACATCCTCCTGCACGAGAAGAAGCTCTCTTCGCTCCAGTCCATGCTGCCGATCCTCGAAGCCGTGGTGCAGACCTCGCGTCCGCTCCTCATCATCGCCGAGGACATCGAAGGCGAAGCACTCGCAACGCTCGTTGTGAACCGCCTGCGTGGTGGCCTCAAGGTGGCTGCTGTCAAGGCTCCGGGCTTCGGCGACCGCCGCAAGGCCATGCTGGAAGACATCGCCATCCTGACGGGTGGCCAGGTGATCTCGGAAGATCTCGGCATCAAGCTTGAGAACGTGACCATCGACATGCTTGGCCGCGCCAAGCGCGTCAAGGTCGAGAAGGAGAACACCACGATCGTTGACGGTTCTGGCAAGAAGACTGACATCAACGGCCGCTGCGCCCAGATCAAGCAGCAGATCGAGGAGACGACCTCGGACTACGACAAGGAGAAGCTCCAG
>CAZUKI010000093.1:6556-10018 GCA_964620785.1 uncultured Aestuariivirga sp. | reverse complement strand
CGCTTCGAGGAAATGCTCGACATCATGGCCGAGCAGCAGGACGAGAACGAAGGCCGCTTCCGGGCCATCGAGACCGATGTCAGCGAAATGAAGATCGCCTCGGCCCGGATGGAGCGGCTGTTCTCGACCTTCGACGTCAAGGTCGAGGATCTCGCCCTCAAGGTCGATGACCAGACCCGCGAAGTTCACGAGGCCTATGGCAAGGCCATCACCGAACTGAAGAGCGACTTCTCGACCAAGATGGAGATGATCGCCGGAACCCTGCAGCAGTGCCTCAAGGATCTCGAACTCGAGACCCGCAAGGAACTGCTGGAACTGTCATCGACGCTCATGGCCCACGTCACCGACGAGGACAAGCGTTGGGAAAAGGAGCGCGACAATTCCTCGCTGATCGTCAACCAGCGGATCGCCCAGTGGCGCGCCGAAATCGAGGACGACCGCAAGCAGGACATGGACAACGTCGCATCCTCATTGATGGAAATCGGCCAGCGTATGCTGGCGCTTCGCAAGGGCTGAGGCATCCGTCCAACGGATTCTACCGCAGATGAGTAGCGGCAAGAAGATGCCGCCGCTTCACGATGCCGTCGCGGTGCTTTGGAAAATCATCCGCGAGCAATAGGCGTCGTCGGCCTTGTATTTCGCAAATCCAAAACCTTCGACGGAATAGGCGCAAGCAAGCCCGTTCAGCGCCGCTTCCGCGATGAGGTCGGAAGGCGTGATGTAACGCCGGTAGTGATCGTCCGTCACCTTCGTCAGGGCCTTGTCGCGCACTGTCCGGTACTCGACGGCAAATGCACCGCCCCTTTCGCCCAGTATCTTGGCAACATGGCCCAGAAGCGCGGATTGTTCCCGCTCATTGATCGCGTGCAGGAAGAACCTGGCATAGAGCAATGGTGAACCATTGAACGCAGGCAGCAGCGTGCCCGCCAGCCCGGGGTCACCGACATCGGCGCGGATGAAGTGGATCGCCTTTGCGCCATTGGCCCGGCTGCGGCACATGTCGATGGCGGCCTGGCTGCCATCAACCCCGAGCGTGGGAATTCCCTGTTGTGCAAACCAGAAACTGTCGCGCCCGGAACCGCAACCAATATCAACCACAGATTCCGGGTTGATCTCTCCAAGCATGAACACTGCAAACTGCGACGGAAGGATGGGTGCGCTACGCCCGGTGTAGTAGCGATCCCAATAGGTGGTGTCCACGAGCGATCCTTGTGCGCTGATGAGACGGCTGTTAAACCGATTCACTATTCTAACGACGGGGTCGCTGCAATTAGTAAATCGCACGTTTCCAGAACTGATATGAGCGATGAGGCACAGCAGTGCTTCAATTCAGTTGCTGGCGCGCTGCAGGACGGCAATGAAGAGGCCGCGTTCCAGATATTCGTCGCAACTTGGAAGACGCTGTCTTACGACGAGCGGCGCCATTTGCGCGATGTCATCAACAGCGAACTCCTGAACAGCAAGGAACGGGAAATCTCTGCCCACGGAATTTTCCGGACCTTCCGCTTCTGGACCGTGCAAGAGAAAGCGGAACTTGTCGGATTTGCCGGAGAAGTCATTGGTGCATTGCGTGATGTTATGGGGCTGCAAGCCTGTATCGGGTACGGCACTGCACTCGGGGTAGCTCGCTCAAACGATTTGATCGCCCATGATGATGATGTTGATGTGGTCGTCGCGGTTCCGTTTGACGATTACCCGACTTTCAAGGCGGGGTTGGGGGGGATCAGGTCTGCCTTTGCCGCACAGCCGGACTTTGTGAACCCTGAAGTGTTTCACGGGCACATGAAGTTCGCTCGAGCTTCGCTGACCGTGGATGTGTTCGTGGCAATTCAAGAGGGGGAGCACATCAGTTCGTTTCCTGGTCCTCGCAAAGGCATCCTTTTCCAGGATGTGTTCCCGGCGAAGAAGATCGAGCTTTTTGGGGCTTCGATAGAAGCTCCCGCAGACCCGGACACCTACTTGAGCAAGGTGTATGGACCGGAATGGCACACGCCTAACCCGCTTTTCGGGCACAATTGGTCAACCGAAAAGTTCGAAGATTTGATCGGCTGACCGGACCAGAAAACCACCTTGCTTCGTCGGTTGCCCCACCCATGCAGCAATCGACCTAGGAAGCGCCCTGCCATGCGCAGGTGCGCCATTCCCTTTCGCCCCGTTTCCGGCCATTCTGCCCGGCCGAAGAGGGAAGCATGATGCTTGAATCTGATATCGCGCGCCTCAAGCAGCAGGAAGAGCGCCTGGTCTTTCAATCGTTCAGCGAGGAGGAGGCCTGGAAGCTGGGCAGCGCCATGCGCGCCCTGGCCCAGGAGCGCAAGTTGCCGCTGGTCATGGATATCCGCATCGGCATCCGCCCCTTGTTCTACTGCGCCATGCCCGGCACCACGCCAGAAAACCCGGATTGGGTGCGCCGCAAGATCAACACGGTTTATCGTTTTGAAGCATGCTCTTACCGTGTGGTTCTCGAGTATCGGCTGAAAGGCAACCCGTTCGATTCCTCGCGCGGCCTTGACCCCTTGACCTATGCCCCCGCAGGTGGCGGCTTTCCCATCCGCATCGCCGGCAATGTGGTGGGTGCTGTCACGGTGTCGGGCGTGCCCCAGCGCGACGACCACAATTTCGTGGCCGAAAGCCTCAGCCGCCATCTCGGCGTGCCCTACGCCAGTATAGCCCTCGCTCCGGCGGAAGATTGAAACCAGCCTGATGTCGCAGGACGTTCTTTTCTGGCTGCTGGCCGCACTCGCCACTTTCCTTGTTGGCGCCTCGAAGGGCGGTCTGCCCGGCGTCGGCATCCTTGGCGTGCCGGTGCTGGCCCAGGTCGTCTCACCGGTCTATGCCGCGGGCCTGCTGCTGCCCCTCTATGTGGTGAGCGACTGGTACGGCCTCTGGCTCTACCGCAAGAACTATGATGCCTGGAACATCAAGCTCATCACGCTCGCCGCCTGCATCGGCATTGGCATCGGCTGGGCCACCGCCCATTACAACAGCGATGCCCTGGTGAAGATCATCGTGGGGGACATCGGCCTCTGGTACACGGCCGACCTCATCTGGAAACATGCCCGCCGATCGGATCCGGCACCGAGGCCAGCCGATGTGCCGCGCGGCCTGTTCTGGGGCGCACTCACCGGCTTCACCAGTTTCGTCGCCCATGCCGGCGGCACGCCTTTCCAGATGTTCGTGCTGCCGCAGAAGCTCGACAAGATGACCTATGCCGGCACCGCCACCATCACTTTCGCCTTCATCAACATGCTGAAGCTGCCGCCATACTTCTTCCTGGACCAGATCAACCTGGCGAGCCTCGAGCGCGATATCTACCTCGCACCCATCGCCATCTTCGGCGCCTGGGCGGGCTTCCGCCTCACCAGGGTCCTGCCGGAAGGCATCTTCTTCCGCCTTGTCGAGGTTGCCCTGTTCCTGTTTTCGCTGAAACTCCTCTGGGACGGCATCGCCACCTGGGGCGCCTGA
>CAZUKI010000093.1:0-6456 GCA_964620785.1 uncultured Aestuariivirga sp. | reverse complement strand
GCTGCGCCTGAGTTCAATCTCACGGGCCGCATCATCATGGCAGAGGGCGTCGAGCAGCTTCCGCGCGACTTCGACACGCCGTCCTGGGATATTTCGCGTTCCCTCAATGGCGAGAAGGGCGATTGGGTGAAGACCGAATATGGCGCCGCCATCAAGTCCAACATCGATGCGCCGGGTGACTACATCGTGCAGGTCTCCAATGATCTTGCCAAGCTGCAGGTGCCGCTTGCCATGGTGGCGGACAAGGCCAGCACGCTCGATCTCAGCTTCGAGGCCGGGAAGATCATCTTCAAGGGCGAACTCGACGAAGGCCAGCCGCTCGCCGCTGATACCGGCAACTGGGAGATCATGGATGCTTCCGGCGCCTGGATCGCCACCAAATATGGTCCCCAGGTCGCGGTCTTTGCCTCCGCCGGCACCTATCGCGTCAAGCTCTCGGTCGGTGAAGCCAGCATCGAGCAGGAGGTTGTCTTCACCGCCGGCAAGACCGAGGAAAAAACCATCAGCCTCGGCGGTGGCACCATCGATGTGTCAGCAGTCTTTGCCCCCGGTGGTCCAGCCCTTCTCGATGGCGCTGCCATCGAGTTGCAGAAGGGCGAGGCCGACATCGAAGGCAAACATGCCTGGATCACCACCAGCTATGGCCCGAAGGCGAGCTTCAAGGTCGGTCCCGGAAAGTATCGCATCGTCGCCACCCAGGACTATGCCTCAGGCATCGCCGAAGTAGAGGTGAAGGCAGGGCAGGTGCAGCCCATCGAGGTCAATGTCAACGGCGGCTTCCTTTCCGTCACGGCGCAGGCCGATGCAACGATCGAGGTCTATGAGGGCGAGACCGACATTTCCGGCAACCGCAAATGGATCGGCACCGGCTATGACGGCCGGTTCAACCAGGCGGTAGCTGCTGGAAACCTGCGCGTCATCGCCAAGACGGGTGATGGCACGGTGCTCGGTGAAAAGGACGTGACGCTCACCGCCGGCAAGCGTAGCGAGATCACCATCCCCTAGCGCATCGGGCGAGCAGGCGGGCTCGCCTGCGCAGCGAAAGATGCGCCAGAATCAGTGCATCTTCCGTTGCCGCGCGGTCCACCCATACAAGCATGACAATGTTTTCCTTGCTGGCCGCCCGCCCGCATGGGAGTTAGCGCGCCGCAAAGGCAAAGCCATGAAACTCCCGTTCCACACCCTCGATGTATTCACCCACCGGAAATTCGGCGGCAATCCGCTGGCCGTCGTCCTCGGCGCTGACGCGCTGACGGGCCAGCAGATGCAGACCATCACCCGCGAGTTCAATCTCTCGGAGACGACCTTTGTCATGGCGCCCGATGATCCGGCCCACACCGCCAAGGTGCGCATCTTCTTTCCCGGCGGCGAAATGCCTTTTGCCGGCCACCCGGTGATCGGCACTGCCTGCCTGCTGGCCGAGCTTCGCAACAAGCCGGGCTGCTCTCTTGAAACCAATATCACGCTGGAACTTCCGGCTGGCCTGACACCTGTCAGGGTCTCGCGCATCGCCGACCGGCTTCACGCCGTGCTCACCGCCCCGGTTGTGCCTTTCCATACTGCCGTCACGCTGCCGCCCGTCGATCTCGTGGCCCGCGCCGTCAATGTCGATGCCGCCGAAATCGGCTTCGGCAACCACGCGCTTGCCTCCATCGAAGGCGGCCCGCGCTTCTTCTTCGTGCCCCTGAAATCGCGCGAGGCCCTGGCCCGTTGTGCCGTCCGCCAGCCCTACTGGTCGGAAATGCTGGCCCCGCTCGGCGGCCTTGAAGCGACCTATCTCTATTGCCCGGGCGGAGAAAATCCGGCGACGCAGTTCAGGGCCCGCATGTTTGATCCCGGCGGCGGCATCCCGGAGGACCCGGCCACCGGCTCGGCCACCGCACTTCTGGCTGCCCAGCTACTGCGGGCCGAAGCCCTGCGTGACGGCAGCCACCGCTGGGCGCTGGAGCAGGGCTATGACATGGGCCGCCCGTCCGACTTGCAGCTTGAAGCGGATGTGGTTTCTGGCAAACTGTCGGCGGTTCGCGTCGGCGGCAGCGCGGTGCGCATGATGAGCGGGGATATCGAGCTATGAGCCTTCACCAGTTTCTGTTGATCATCCACCTTCTCGCCGTGGCCTATGGATTGGGCATCGGCATGAGCAACTTTCTCAATGCGCGGATCGCGAAATCCCAGACAGGCGACATCGCCAAGGGCCTCGCGCTGCATCGTGTCTCCATGCTGCGCTACACGGACATTGCCATCGCCACGATCCTCGTCAGTGGCCTGCTGCTGGTCTGGGCCATGGGCGGTGTCTCCGCCAACGGCTCATGGTTTCATGTGAAGATGGCCTTCGTCGTTATCGTGGTGCTGAGCTACGGCGCCATGCGCATGACCGTGGGCCAGATGATGCGCACCGGCAACATGGCGCTGGCTTCACGGGTCGCGGTGCTGTCGCCCATCCTGTCGCTCGCCGCCATCGCCACGGTGATCTGCGCCGTCCTTGCCTTTTCAGCCTGAACGCCCGCGGCCCTCAGCGATAGGCGGCGAGATAGGCTTCCGGCACCGTGACGTCCACGAGCACGCCAAGCATCAGGAGGATGATCGCCACCGCCGCAACGCCGCCCAGCACCGCGGCGGGAAGCGGCGCATCGAGCCCCGTCAGGCGCTTCAGTGCAAATCCGAAATGCGCCGCATAGGCGATGATCGCCAGCCCGTAATAGGGAATGAAGAACAGCGGCCACGGCCATTCATGGAAGCCTGCCGCGCCGAACCACAGGTTGGTGTCGAGGCCGAGCTTCAGCCGCCCCCACAGCACCGCGAACACATGCGTGATCAGGAACACCGACAGGTAGAGCGTCGCCGCCACCTGCCAGTCACGCCGCGCCACGAAACCGGTGAGCCGCGGAAGGGCCAGCAGCACGCCGGTGATGACCCAGAACAGCACGGCGAGAAGCAGCAGCGGCTCCACGAAGCGCGCCCGGTAGAGCGAGCGCAGCGCGGACATTACCAGCAGATAGACATCGCTGCCCGCCGCCAGGGCCAGGTGGTTGAGCAGGTGAAAGACCACGAAGAAGGCCAGCACCACATCGCATGTGCGGTGCAGCCTTCGAATCGAGTCGATGTCCAGTTCGCGTTCCACCTGGGGCCAGCTAACAACTGAAAGGCGAAAGACTGCAAGCCCTCAACCGCTCGCAGCCCTTTGCCCCCGCATTATTCCTGGAGTGTCAGCCGTGCCTGCTTGCGCACCGGGCGCGGCTCGCGCGGCGCCTCCGTCTCGTCCGTGCCCGATTTGCCGAAGGCATAACCCATGGCAGCCGCGAATATCGCCACCACTTCCCCGGTGAGTTGTCCCCTCACGGCCAGCAGGGCCACCAGCGGCAATCCGCTCGCCAGCACCGTGAAACGGATGAATTGCCAGCCGATGCCGAGCCCGGCCTGTGACATGGCTCCGCCGTCATCGATGCGCCGGTAGAACACACGTTGCAGAAGGCCACCAACCAAAACAATAGGAACCGCCGACGCCAGCACAATGGATACCCAGTCCATGTCGAATCTCCACGCTTTCTGCGCGTCCCGGCATGAAGTGAGTCCGTTGTGCCGATACTGTCAACCCGGCGCGGCAGGGCCAGCGCCCGAATTTCACCGGCTGTGGCGCTGGCGCTACTTGGCTTCGATCAGCGCCAGGGCCTCGGCGGTCACCGCCGTGCCTTCTTCAATGTTGCCGGCGCCGCACAGCTGCACGGCCTGGCTGCGCATGTCCTCAAGCTGGGCGCGCACATCGGCCTTGATCTCGCTGCCCGCCAGGGCTTCGTCGATCTTGGCGACATCGTCCTGGCACTGGTCGGCATAGGCGCCGCCCGCCAGGCTGATGAGGATGAGAGTGCTTGCCGCAATTCTGCGCATGATTGATATGGTCCCGCGTTGTTCGCCCGCGCTATGGGGCGCAATTGTGACGACACTTAGCCGATTGTTGCGAAAAACAAAACGCCCGGCAGGCATGGTGAAAAAATGCCTGCCGGGGACCATCAGGTGCTCGGGCCAAGTGTGCCCGGGTAAGGGCCTTACTGGGTGGGAACGCCAGCCAGGGTCTTGAGCTCGGTCGTCGCAGCCGTGCAGCCCGCTTCGTCGCTTGCGGCCTGTGCTGCCGTTGCCTTGTCCATCAGTTCCTTGGCCTTGGCGGCGTTGGCTTCATCGATGGGCTTGGCGGTGACGGCCGCGTTGATCGCCGCGAGGTCGCTTGCGCAATCTGCCAGGGCAGGCGTTGCGGCAAGGCCGGTGGCGAGAACGGCAATGGCGAAAAATGTTTTCATGTTTCTTCTCCTTCTGTTGACAAAAGGAAGCTCATGCCACCCATGCGGTTTAATGCATGAGAGCACGCAGGTATGACACCCGTCTTTGCTTCCCGATCCTCCGCAGCACACGCTGTGGACGAAGCATTTGTAAGAATCGAATTCAGCGCTCAGGCGGCGAGACTGTGATCAAATGGGGCAGGCGGCGGACAGGTTGTCGCGTGTCGGGACTGCAACGCTGCAACAAACATTCTTCGCGGGGCTGGACGGCGGGAACTTTCTTGTTCGCGCCGCATTTTGTTCGGCGCGTTGCCGAAAAATGATGCAGCTTCAGCGGCCCTGATCGCGTGTTGCAGCGACGATGACGGCAATGATGATGGCGCCAGTGAGAATGAGCCTGATGCCGGCGCTCGCCCCGAAGGTGTTGAGCATCGAGACAAGCAGATACATGAACAGCGCCGCGCCCCAGATGCCGGGCACGCTCGCCTTGCCGCCTGCAACCGAGGTGCCGCCGATCACCACCACCGCGATGGAAGCGAGCAGGAATTCTTCGCCCATGTTGAGGGCAGCCCCACCCGAAAAGCCCGAGAGGCAGAGACCCGCCACGCCCGCCAGAAGGGCGCTCGCCACATAGGTGATGAGCCGCGTGCGTTCCGGATCAAGCCCCGAGAGCCAGGCAGCCCTGGCGTTCTGTCCGGTTGCCAGCAGGCTTCGCCCATAGACAGTGCGCAACAGGATTTGCGCCAGCACGATGCTGAGGATGAGCGTGAAGATCGCAACCAGCGGCACGCCCATGATCCGTGCCGTTGCGAAATCGGCGAGCAGTGGCGGCGGCTTGATGCGGATGCCGCGGCCATAGGAGATTGCGGTCGAGAGCACGAGGAAACTTGACGACAGCGTGGCGATGATCGGCGGAATGCGCAGGATGCGGATCAGCGCGTAATTGCCAAGGCCCACCGCGCAGGCAGCGCCAAGTGCTGCCGCGATGCCGATGAGAAGCCGCGCATTGTCGGTGTCCATCACTTTCATGGCGACTACACCGGCCAGCGTGATGGTGGCGGGAATGGAAAGGTCCACATTGCCGGGCCCGGAGGTGACGACCAGCATCTGCCCCAGTCCCACGATCACCGAGAAGGTGGCGAAGGAAAGTGCCGCCGTCAGGATGGCGCCCGAGCCTTGCCCGCCAGTGTAGATGATGGTGGCAAGCCACACCGCAAAGGCCGCGAGGAACGTCCACGGCCAGGCCTCGCGGGCAAGTTTGTGGAATGTCGTCATGCCGCCACCTGTCCGGCCCGCGTCACCAGCGCGCGAAGCGCCAGCACGATGATGAGGATGGCGCCCTGGGCGCCGATCTGCCAGTCGGGCGAGATCCTGAGGAAGATCAGGAACGAGCCTGCCAATGCCAGGGTCAGCGCCCCGATCACCGCGCCCATTGGTGAAACCCGCCCACCGATGAAGTTGCCGCCGCCGAGGATCACGCCAGCGATCGAGAACAGCGTGTAGCGGTCCGCGATATGCGCGTCACCCGAGGTGGTGAGGCCGAGCAGCGACAGCCCGGAGAGCACCCCGAAGAAACCGGCAATGCCGAACAGGATGGCTTTCGTCCTAAACATGGACCACCCGGCCCGCGTCAGCGCCACCGGGTTGCCGCCAGCGCCGCGCGCGATGACGCCGAGCGAGGTTTTCATGAGCGCGAACTGGATGGCAAGGCCGATCACCAGCGCGGCAATGATCGGGAAGGGGACCAGCGGCGTTTGCAGCGCCATCAGGGATTTCAGCCATTGCGGTGCCTTGCCGCCGGGCGACGGCAGGATGAGGACGGCAATGCCGAGCCAGATGAAGGCGAGGCCCAGCGTGACCACGATCGAAGGCAGGTTCCGCGCCTGGATCAGCCCGCCGACCGCCGCATAGGCAAGGATGAGGGCGGCAAGTGCCAGCACGCCCAGCACCGGATTGTCGAAAAGCAGCGTTGCCCCGATGCAGCTTACGAGGCCCACGAAAGGCCCGATCGACAGGTCGAGGTCGTTGCAGGTGATGACGAACATCTGCGCGATGGTCGCAAGGGCGATCGGCACTGCATATTGCAGCATCAGGTTGAGGCCGAAATAGCTCATGGTGCGCGGCTGGATGATGAAGGTCGCCGCCAGCACCACGGCGAGCGAGAGGAAGGGCAGGGCCTGGCGCA
>CAZUKI010000092.1:0-10021 GCA_964620785.1 uncultured Aestuariivirga sp. | reverse complement strand
TGTAGAGGTGCAAATGGGTTCGCGCGCGCGACATCGCCACGAAGAACAGACATTCTTGCTCCTGCTTGTGCGCGCGATCGGCCTCTTCGAAGACGGTGCCGACCGCACCTTCGATCATGCCCTCCGGTACTGGGCAGGATAGGCCACGGTAGCTGGCGGGAATGCCTGTCTTGACGAAGCCGGGAATATGGACTGCTTCGAACTCGAGGCCTTTGCTGCCGTGGACAGTCATGAGCCGAACGGCGTTCATCTGCAAAGCTGCATCCGGCACCTGACGCAAATCCCGTTCCTCCGCCAGCAGAACGAGGTTGCGAACACGATCGAGGAGCGTCTGCACAGGGGAACCCGTCGCTACCGGGCTCTGATCACGCAGGAAATTGAGGAACTGCCAGACCGCAATCGCGCGCATGCGGTCGCCGATGCCAGTGCCCGCCGCCATTCTGCGGACGAGATCGGTGCGATCAAGGAGGAAGGTCGTCACCATGTCCCAAGGCGAGGCCGAGGCGTTCATGCCTTTGAGGTCGTCAGCGAGCCTTGAGGTGCCCTTCACGCCGGCCGGCGAGATGCCCGCGACTGACGGCAATTCGTTCAGGCAAAGGATGGCTGGTTTCTTGCTGGCTTTCAAATGGTCGAGCAGCCGCTTCACATCCTGCGCCTGGATCGCATATCGCTCCATGCTGGCGATGCGCACCAATCCTGCACCGAACCGGTCGGCGGCGAGGCTGAGGACGCTTAGCAAGTCGCGGACCTCTTCGCGCTCAAACAGGCTGCCGAGATGGAGGACGGGAATGCCGCGGTCTTCGAGTGCCTGCGCAATCTCGTTCAGTCTGTCGTTCGCGCGGCACAGGATCGCCTGATCACGAAGGGCGATACCGCTGGTCTCCAATTCCCGGACACTCGCAGCGATGCCTGCAGCCTCCTCGGCCGGATCAAGGAGCGTGCGGAGCTCAGGTTTTGCCTCGCCGGGGCCGCGCTCGGCCTTGAGTGGCAGATTTGCGAGCTCCGGTGGCAACGGCATGCCGGCAGAAAAGCCGCCGAACGTATCCAACACCTTCTGCGTCGACCGGTAGCTCAAGCCCAACTGACCAAGTTTCGCGCCGGGAAAGTCGGTCCCGAACGATGCCATGTTGGCGGAGGACGCCCCCCGGAAGCGATAGATGGACTGGCGAACGTCGCCGACGGCCCAGAGGTTTTCGCCGGCACCAGCGACCGCCTTCACCAGCCGGACGCTGGCGCGATTAACGTCCTGGTATTCGTCGACGAGCAAATGCCTGTGACGCAGACGCACCGCATTGCGAACTGCCCCGTCCCGCTCGATGAGCAAGGCCGGCAGCATGATAAGGTCGCCGAAGTCGACCGCACCACGGCTGCGCTTTGCATTTTCGTAAAGCTCGTAAACGGATGCGATCTCCAGGCATTTCGCGGCGAGATCGACGGCCTTCTCATCCGATGGATCAGCGCTTTTCGCCATCGCTTCAGCGAGGCGCCGGTAATCAGGAGGCGTTACGACTTCGTCCTTGGCGCGCGAAATGGCTTGCAGAATCTCGCGCAACACGACGACCGGGTCCCACAGATTGCGATAGTGGCTGAGTGGCAGGGTTGGAAGGATCTGCTCCAGTACCGAGATTGCATCGCTACGATCGAAGAGCGTGGGGTCTGGCGGCAGTTCGAGCTTTTGGTGAAACCGCCTGACGAGATCAAGGCCGAAACCGTGGAAAGTGCCGACCCACATTTGGGCTGCATCCTGCCCGATGGCCTTGGACAGGCGTTCCGACAGTTCGCCGGCTGTGCGGTTCGAGAAGGTCAGCACGAGCATAGAAGGTGGATCGACATGGTCCGCGATCAGCGTTTCGATCCGCCGGACAAGCGTTCGCGTTTTGCCCGTCCCAGGCCCCGCTCGCAGCAAGTAGGGCTTATCGCGATGTCGGGCTGCGTCCTCTTGGGCTGGGTCCTCTTTAAAAATCGGCTTTGGCTTGCTAGCAGACGGCTCGATCTTCGGCAGGAGCAGAGCATCTAGGATTTGCTGCCGCACGAGCGGCACCGGCAAACTGGTAGCCGCCGCAATATCCGCCGCCGACATCACCTGATCGACGTGCATCTTTCGCGCGAGGTGGCGCGGAAACAGGAACTCGCGAGCGAACACGTTCGCTTCGAGCTCGCGCCGCTCGCGTGCGCCGTAATCCTCTACCTTTTGCAGGCCGACAGGCGCGGATTCGGTCGAGCGCGAGGGATCGATATCGCTGGCGCTGCAACAGCTCGACATCGTGTGAACAGCCACGTGGCCAAGCTCATGGCCAACAAGAAGAGCGCGATCCGCGTCCGATCCTTTGTCTTCCGCGCAGATGGTGCGGCTTTGCTGGTCGAATACAGCCCGGCCGCCGTTGAGGGCCGTGTTGCCCGGTTCGAGGAAGGCCAGCTCGATACCATAATACTTGATTGCAGCGTCGATGAGCGTCAGCGGTTTTAGCGCGTCGGCTCCGCCTGCCACGAACTGGTCGTGCAGCCCTGCGGCAGTGATCAGTACGCTTTCGAAGGCGTCCACGTGCGTCTCACATTTCCAAAAGGCGCTGCTGCTGTTGGGGTGTCAATCCCGAACTGCGGACCGCTTCTTCAAAGGTTTCGCGTTTGTCAGCGACGGGCTTGCTATCGGATTTATGCAGCTGTCGCGCGCTCACCGTTGGTCCGGAGCGGACATGCGCCATCAGCGCCTCAACAGAGATGTCGAGGCCGTCGGCAGCGACCTTGCAGAAGCCAGGACGCGCATAAATGCTCTCGGGCTCTATCCGGCCGTCCCGGAGCTTCATCACGAAAATCGAGTTGGCGCCAAGCTTAGCCGCAAATGCTCGAAAGCCTTCGGTGCTTAAAGACACAAATGGATTGCCGAACGATTTCGGTGCTTCGGGTAACCCTTTCTTCTCCAAGTCGCCAGGCAGACCTTTCTGCTCCAATTCGAATGTAATGTTCTGAAAGTGGCTGATCGCGCGCGAGACCGCCGGGCTGACGGCTCCATCGACACTCTCATCGCCTTCCTCGTCGTCGATGGATTGCGCGTTAAGGGCAAGCTCAACGGCAAACTCGGTCAAGGCTGCGGCGTGCTGCGGATGCTTTCGAACGAACTCCTCCAGCGTCTTTGGATCCGGGGTGGGCATGGCGAGTGCGAGCGCGTAAAGAACATCGCTCTCGTCTTTCGTATTGATGGTGGTCATGTTCAGCTCTCCTGCTGGAACTTTTTCAGTGCGGCTGCCACCTTGGCGAGCCGTTTGTTGATGGCCCGGCGGCCCACGCCAAGAATCTTAGCAGCAGTGACTTCTTCCGGATCATCCGATTCGATTTTGTAGCCTTCGATCAGAACCAGTCTGATGGTCTCCCGGTCGGCCGGAGATAACGTCGCGAGGAATTTGCCAACTTGAGCAAGATAGACGACGTTGTCCTGCCGCGCAGGGCTGCGAGCAGCCTCCGAGAGCTTCGCGAGCGTGTTTTCTTCGTCAAGCGGTCTGCCGTCTTCATCCTTTTCCTGGCCGATATCGACGAGGATCTTCTTGCGCGCGTTGTCTTTGCGAACCTGCTTCCACCAGAGAAACTGGAACGCCTGGTTGAAACTAACCTCGTAATAATCCAGCGCTGTGGCGTCTTCATTGGTGCCGACGTGGGCGAACATAACATTGAATTTGAACATCACCTCATCGCGGAGGTCGGCAGCATCCGTCCGGCTACCGTCCGGGATGGCTCGCTTCAGCCGCGCTTCGCAGCGCGACATGAAAAGGACGTAGAGCTTGCCTTCCATCGACTTGTTCTTGCCGAGACGGGCCTCGCGCATGAGATGCAGCAAGCACTCCATAGGCATGTAGTCGGGATCACGGACATTCCGGATCGCCGCGCGTCGAAGCACTGTTTCTGCGCTTTGCTTCAGTGCCTCGTCGATACAGGCCTCAATTTCGGGGCGGCGGGTGTAGAAGCCGCCTTCATCCAACTTCTTGTTCAGTGGTCGCGCCATCTACTGCCCCGTGCTAGCTACCGTGTGTTTAGGCGTCCTCGTCTGGCCCGCCTTTGCGCGCTAATTCCCTAACAAACCCAAACCGGAACCACACCGATCACGAAATCATTGGCTATGCGCAATCGCACCAACGGTATCGCTTCAAAAACTTTAGGGCGTGAAATTTCGGATAGGCGTCCCCTTGCCCAGATTAGAAATCTTCCAACAAGGTCCGTTCTAATTATGATGCGCAAGCACTTATTGTAACAAATTAAATGAACAGTTGATTGCGGCGATCGGGAATTTTTGCCTCCAGCAATGTATAGACCAATGTGATCCGAGTCGTCAGTATCATTGGCGGATCTGGCAAATTGGATGGCGGGTGCAGAATCACAGTGCCAGAGTGGATCTTGGCCACAAGTTCTCGTTAGAGTTTTGCACTCATTCGCATAACATGCATTATGCCTCATGATTGGCATGAGCACAAATCGACCTGCTGCTGGTTCTGGCCCCTCATCACAAATGGAATTTTCTGACTATCCTTGGTTCGAAAACGGGAGGTAGATCACTCATTTGATGGGTCAATTATGTTCGGTCCAAATGAAGGTCATATAAAAGAATGGGACTGGGACCCTCGTTCACAGAAGCCCGAAATGCTGAAACAGCAATGCTGCCCCCAGGAGAAGAACCGTCTCGGCGGCTACAAGCACGAGGTGGCGTTGCCCGACGTTAAACAATGATTGCAGTGACGTCTTGATGCCGAGAGCCGATATCGCGGCGATCAAAAGGAATCGGGATAGAGCCTCGCCACCTGACCGCATGAACTCGGGGATCAATCCTACGGTGTTTGCAATCATCAAAGCTGTGAAGCCAATCAGGAAAAGCGGAAAACTCTCCCGTGCAGAAGAAGCATTTTTCGAGCGCCAGGCAACGGCAATGCAAATCACCACCAAAGGTAATAGAGTCACGCGGAACAGTTTGATGACTGTGGCAAACTTGCCCGCTTCTTCCGATATGCCGAACCCCGCGCCAACGACTTGCGCCACGTCATGGATGGTCGCGCCGATCAGAATGCCTTGTTGGAGTTCGCTTAGGCCCAGGCTCGAGAAAATTATTGGATAAGTGACCATCGCCACAGTTGACAAGGCTGTCACAGAAACAATGGTAATCAGCGTATTGCGCTCAGAGTCAGGTGTCTTTGGCAATACTGACGAAATGGCCAACGCCGCAGACGCACCACAGATCGCGACAGCCCCACCTGTAAGCACACCTAACGACGCCCCAAGCTGCAACACGCGCGATGCGACGAGGCCCACTAAGATAGTGATGGCAACGAGCAAAATGATGATGGCCAATGGATGCCAGCCCAGCCCAAGGATTTCCGAGAAAGAGATGCGCAGGCCCATGAGTGCGATGCCAATACGGAGCAGATGCCGGGCCGAAAAATCGATGCCGTCCGCCGCTTTGGCATTGTCCGACATGAAATGCAGCGCCAATCCAAGCAGCAGCGCAAAGAGTGTCGTTGGCGCGCCATAGTGATCTGAAAGAAACATTGCGGCCATGGCCACAACACCGCTGACGAACACGCCCGGGAGAATCGTATTCAGACGCAGAACAATATTCTTCACTTCAGCCCGCCACCGGATTTCGTGCTGCTCCTGTTTGAAGTGGAGCAAGGTCAGTCTTCGTTTGCGGCTCCTTCTGGGCATAACCGAACGCCTTATTCAGTCTTGCGAGTATCTCCTGCGCAGCTTCAAGAATGTTTGTTCCCGGCGGAAAGACGGCTGTGGCGCCCATTTCCAGCAGTTTTTGAACATCTTCTGGCGGAATGACGCCGCCAACAGTGATCATCATCTCTGGCCGCCCCTGTTCCGCAAGAGCCGCCTTCAATTCCGGCAAGAGAGCAAGATGCCCGGCTGCCAGTGATGAAATGCCGATCGCATGGGCATTTTCGGAAATGGCGCGTTTTGCAGTTTCAACGGGTGTTGCAAACAGCTCACCCATTGTCACGTCAAATCCCATATCCATAAAGGCCGAGGCCACGGCCTTCTGGCCGCGGTCGTGGCCATCCTGGCCCATCTTCGCAATAAAGACTTTTGGCGCACGGCCATCGTTTTCGCAGAAAGCGCGCGCTTGGTCGCGCACGCGGTGGGCGGCATCGCTGTTTGCGCCGAGGGATTGAAGGTAAACGCCAGGTGTAGCGGTTGGCTTGGTCGCATGGCGATGCCAGGCTTTCTCAAGTGCCGCAGAGATTTCGCCAAGCGTACACCCGCTGCGCGCAGCCTCCACAGCCAGTGCAAGAAGATTATTCGTTAGGCCCGGCTTCGGGGGGCTTTGTGCAGCTTCCGTCAGACTTTTGAGCGCGGCGACAACACGCGTCTCGTTGCGCCCGGCCTTCAACCGTTGCAGCTTCTCGATTTGCCGGGTACGCACGGCGGCATTGTCGACCTTCAACACTTGAACAGGGGTTTCAGTTGCCGGACGAAACCTGTTCACGCCGACGATGATCTGGCTGCCGCCGTCTATCTGCCCCTGAATCTTTGTGGCGGATTCCGCAATGCGTTTCTGCGGAATGCCCCGCTCAATGGCCTTGGCCATGCCGCCGAAACCCTCAATCTCTGCGATATGGTCTCTGGCCCGTTTGGCAAGGTCTTGTGTGAGGCGCTCGATCTCTACACTGCCTCCGAACGGATCGATCACATTTGTCAGTCCAGATTCTTTCATGATGATCAGCTGCGTGTCGCGCGCAATCTTGGCAGAGCCATCTGTGGGCAAAGCCAGGGCCTCATCAAAGCTGTTGGTATGCAAGGATTGTGTGCCGCCCAACACGGCCGCCAATGCTTCAACTGTGGTGCGGGCAATATTGTTGTGCACGTCTTGCGCTGCCAACGACCAGCCCGACGTTTGGCAATGGGTGCGCAGCACCGCAGATTTCGTGGATTTCGGCTTGAAGGTGCTGACAATTTCGAACCACAAGAGACGCGCGGCGCGGAGCTTTGCGATCTCCGTCAAAGTCTTCATGCCAATCCCAAAGAAGAAGGAAAGGCGCGGCGCAAACTCGTCTATGTCCAG
Source organism: uncultured Aestuariivirga sp. (assembly GCA_964620785.1). Lineage (GTDB taxonomy): Bacteria > Pseudomonadota > Alphaproteobacteria > Rhizobiales > Aestuariivirgaceae > Aestuariivirga. Next base: position 2,976 of record CAZUKI010000092.1, on the reverse strand, counting down.
CCCCGCATTCAATGCGCTCCGGATGTACTCCATGCCATCAGCCAATGTGTAGGCAAGCTCAAGGTCTGCGGTGGCACCTGCTTCCTGCATGTGATACCCGGAAATCGAAATGGAGTTGAATTTCGGCATCATCTTTGCCGTGTAGGCAAAGATATCGGTTACGATCCGCATGGATTCATCCGGCGGGTAGATGTAGGTATTGCGGACCATGAACTCTTTCAGAATGTCATTCTGAATTGTGCCGGTCAGCTTTTCGGGGGGAACACCCTGTTGTTCTGCCGCGACGATATACAATGCCATGATGGGCAGCACGGCGCCGTTCATGGTCATAGACACTGACATTTGATCGAACGGAATGCCGTCAAACAGCGTCTGCATGTCGAGGATGCTGTCAACTGCAACACCTGCCATGCCGACATCAGCTGCCACACGCGGGTGATCGCTGTCATAGCCGCGATGGGTGGCAAGGTCGAAAGCAATGCTCAGACCTTTCTGCCCCTGAGCCAGATTGCGGCGATAGAATGCATTGCTATCTTCTGCCGTTGAGAACCCGGCATATTGGCGAATGGTCCACGGCTGGCTCACATACATGGTGGGATAGGGACCACGAAGATAAGGCGGAAAGCCAGGCCAGGACTCTTGTGAGCTAGCGGCACTCTCGGCACCTTCGCCCTCTTCCGCCCTGACTCCCAGTCTTTGCAGAAAGTGCCGTGTGAGACTCTCAACTGTGCCGGAGCCTGCCAGCGCATCGCTGCATGAATCGAGCGCGCTCTCTTCGCGAAGAATTAGCGCGATGTTCCGGGCCATGCGGCGCAGCTCTGCACTTTCGCCAATGGGCCGCACGCAGATCCCGTCCACGCCAGCGAGCATCGCCGCTGCAGTAAGAAGTGTCTGTCGAATAACCTTGCTGCCGAAATCACCTTCAACGCCACCTGGTATCAGGGCCATGACATTGGATGGTTTGCTGGGGGATGGTTTGCCGGCGCTTTTCCGCTGCGCCCGATAGAACGCCAGACACTCGAGAAATTCCGTGGGAGCTGCAATCTTGTTTTCGTCTAGCAACTCAACCGAAACACGATGGTCTCTCCAATGGAGTCCTCGTCGCCGGCACAGGTTTTCAAGTTCTTCCTGATGTCCAGGGTCTGCATTCATCAGGCGCAGTGTTATGAGATCGAGATGAACACCGGAAAGCAGATTGCCAAGTGCCGCTGGGTTTCCGCTTCTGCAATCTATGAGCAGGCCATCTGCCCCTCCGGCAAGATCAGTTAATGCATCGCTGTTTGCCTCGGTTGAGGAAAGTTTGATGAGTCCCAAAATGGTGACAGTGCCTTGGCGCGACTTTTGTAGAACTTCAGCATGGTTTTCGGCAGGCGATAGCCAGGGTACTTGAATGCCGCTGGAGTTCTTGGAAAACTGTCCGGGCAGGCCTCTCGCCTGCTGAAGCTTCAGAGCCGCATCCAACCATGCTTTCCTGCTCATCACGCAAACTCCAGGATCACAGCGTCGACGGCAAGACTGTCTCCTGCACTCACTTTCACTGTCTTGATTGTGACGTCGTGCTCGGCCCGGAGAACATTTTCCATCTTCATTGCTTCAACAACAGCAAGAGGTTCGCCTGCTTTCACACTTTGGCCCGCAGCGACCATGATGGAACGAACAACGCCGGGCATCGGGCACAGCAGTAAATTGCCTGCACCAGCATCGGCCTTGGCAAGCATATGAGCTGAAAGTGCAGCCTGCCGGGGTGACATCACAGTGTAGACTGCCCCCGTGCCGCCTTGAACAATCAAATGGCCAACTCCCGAGGCTCGAACATGGGCAGCGACTTGCGCGCCGTTCACGGTGCCATGCCAGACAGCGTCACCTGGCTGCCAAGCCGACTTCACAAGAACGGGACTTTGTGCATCGTCTTGTTTCTCAAACTTGACACTGATGCCCTCGCCTGCGCCTCTGACAGAGGCTTCAATTTTCTGCGCGCCGAAACATACGGCGTTGCGACAATCTCCCGACGGCTTCGTCTCTCGCGCCATCTGTCCGGTAATCTGTTTTTTGCGCCCTTCGAGTTTGCTGGCCATGTCAAGGGCGATGGCGGTAGCCGTCAGTGCTTTGACTCCGTCAGGTGCTTGAATTGCAAACCCTTCTGGAAACTCGTCTTTGATGTAGCTGGTTGACAGTTTGCCAGACCGCCAGCGGTCTTGCCCCATGAGACTGGCAAGGAATGGAATGTTGTGCCGAATGCCCTCGATGGCGAAGGCATCTAGCGCCATTGAGTGTGACTCGATTGCCGCAAGCCGCGTTGGCCCATGTGTGACCAATTTGGCGATCATGGGATCGTAATGGATGGAAATCTCATCGCCTTCATAAACACCGGTATCCACCCGGACTTCAGAGTTTCCTGAACGGCCCACCTCTGGAGGCTGGAATTTCACCAATCGTCCAATCGACGGCAGAAAATTGCGCGTGGGGTCTTCAGCATAGACGCGGCTCTCAACAGCCCACCCATTCAACTGAATATCTGATTGTTTGAACCGCAACTTCTCGCCAGCCGCAACGCGGATCATCTCCTCGACAAGATCGATGCCGGTGATCATCTCGGTCACCGGGTGTTCGACCTGCAGCCGTGTGTTCATCTCGAGGAAGAAGAAGCTTTTGTCTTGTCCTGCAACGAACTCAACTGTACCCGCAGAGTCATAATTGACGGCCTTCGCCAGAGAGACGGCCTGTTCTCCCATGGCCTTACGCGTTTCCGCATCGAGGAGTGGGGAAGGGGCCTCTTCCAAAACCTTCTGGTTACGGCGCTGCACCGAACATTCACGCTCATGCAGGTAAACAACATTGCCGTGTTTGTCGCCAAGCAGCTGGATTTCAATGTGGCGTGGATCGACAATGAACTTCTCAATGAACACGCGGTCATCGCCGAAAGATGACTTCGCTTCAGATTTTGCGCGTTGAAATCCATCGGATACTTCGGCGCTG